>DATCEZ010000304.1:0-12560 GCA_036509775.1 Acidimicrobiales bacterium | reverse complement strand
CTCAACCACGGTGCAACTCTGCCAGGTCGGGCGGGGTGAACCGGTCCCGCCGTCGGGCTGCGATGGCGGGACCGGCGAGCCGCGCCACGACGTAGAACGCAAAGCTGATGGCCACAATGAGGACGCTCGGCTTCACCGTCGGGAACTGGAAGCTGAGGAGGAGCCCGCCATCGGCGGCAAGCACGGCCATGACCACCGAGAGGACCGTGACGGTGGACGGGTTGGCGCTCAGCCGCTGCGCCGCCGCGGCAGGGGTGATGGCCAGGCTGAGCACCAGCAGCGTGCCCACGATCTGCGCCGCCTCCGTCACCGTGATGGCGAGCACGAACAGGAAGACGATGCCCAACACACCCGTGGGCACACCGCTGGCCCGTGCCACGTCAGGGTCGATCGACGCGAACAGGAGGGGCCGCCGGATGACGGTGAGGACGAGGGCCACGACGACGGCGATCACACCGAGCACGAGTATCTGGCCCGAGCTGATGCCGAAGATGTTGCCGAAGAGGATGTTGAGCGCCTCGCTGGCGTAGCCGTGGTAGTAGCCGAGCAGGAACACGCCGAGGCCGAGGCCCGCCGCCAGGATCACGCCGATGGTGGAGTCCCGCTCGGCGGCCCGCTGGCCCAGTAGGCCGATCAGCGCCGCCACAATGAGTGCGCCGACCAGCGCGCCGGCGAGCGGGTCGTCGGCCACCAGCAGGCCGCCGACAGCGCCGGTGAACGCGAGTTCGCTCGTGCCGTGCACAGCGAACGACATGGTGCGCGTGATGACGAAGGGGCCGATGAGCCCGCAGCTGACGGCGACGAGGAAGGCCGCTTCGAGCGCGTGCTGGGCGAAGCCGAACTGGAGGTAGAAGCCGATGCCCATCAGTGGGCGTGTCCGTGGTGCGCGTGGGCCCCAGGCTCGGTCGGGTGCTCGTCGTCGGCGCTCACCACGAGGTAGCGGTCGCGGACTTTCACGACGTCGACCTCAATGCCGTAGAGGTCGCTCAGCCGCTCGCTGGTCAGGATCTCGCTGGGCGTGCCGACGGCCCACTTGCCCCGCACGAGGTAGAGGATGCGGTCCACGTAGGGCAGCACGGGATTGACTTCATGGGTGACGAAGATCACCGGCGTGCCGGCTTCGCTCCGGCGCTCGTCGATGAGGCGTGTGACGGCGCGCTGGCTGGCCAGGTCGAGGGCGAGGAGTGGCTCGTCGCACAGCAGCACCTTGGGGTCACCGAGTAGGGCCTGGGCGATGCGCAGGCGCTGCTGCTCCCCGCCCGAGAGTAGGCCGACCGGCGCATCGGCGTACGCGCTGGCACCGACCGCCTCGAGCGCGTCGTCCACCCGTTGCCGGACGGCCCTGGCGTGGCGCGGCAGACCCCAGCGGTGCCCGTCGACGCCGAAGCGGACGAGGTCGCGCCCGCGGATCGGCAGCGAGCGGTCGAAGGCCTGCTGCTGGGGCACGTAGCCGAGCTCGTGGTTGCCCCGCCGCGGCGGTGCGCCGTTGATGCGCACCGTGCCCGCTGACAGCGGGACGAGGCCGAGCAGCACCTTGAGCAGCGTGGTCTTGCCGGCGCCGTTGGGGCCCAGCACGGCCAGGAACTCGCCTTCGGCGACACTGAGGTCAAGAGCCGACCACAGCTCGCGCGACCCCAGGCGGACGTCAGCGTCGCGCAGCTCGACCAGCGGCTCGGTCACGGGTTGCGGCTCGACTCGAGCGCGTGCAACAGCGCCGTCAGTTGGGACCGCTGCCACTGCTGGTAAGTAGCGACGCCGGCGGGCATCGTCTCGGAGACGCCGACGACGGGGATGTGGTGCTGACGGGCCAGCGCTCGGATCTGGGTGGTCACCGGCGTGACGGTCTGCACGTTGTAGAGCAGCACGTTGATGTCGCGGTCGTCAAGGAGTCGCTGCATGGCCAGCGTGTCGGCCGAGCTGGGGTCGGTCCCGTCCTCGACGGCACGGGCGAAGCCCGACGGTGTCACGACGTCGAGGTCGGCCACCGCCAAGGCATAGCCGGGGACGCGCTCGGTGTAGGCGACCGGCACGTTGTGGAACTTCGCCTTTATGGTGGCCAGCGTCGCATCGAGCGGGGCCAGCGACGCGTCGAACGTGGACAGGTTCGCCTTGAACGTCGTCGCGTCCCGGGGCGCCGCCATCTCGAGCGCAGCGGCAATGGCGGCGGCGACGGTGGGGACGCGGGGGATGTCGTACCAGAGGTGCGGGTTGGGATCGCTCCCGGTGATGTGGAGCACGTTGGCCGCGTTCACGATTCGGGGACTCCCGCCATCCGCGCTCAGCAACGAGCTCATCCACGTGTCGTAGCCGGCCCCGTTCTCAATAACGACCTGGGCCTGGGCCAGCGTGGCGGCGTCGGCGGCGTCCGTCTCGAAGAGGTGGGGATCGGCATTGGGATTGGTGATGAGCGACGTGACCTTGACGTCGCGGCCGCCCAGCTGACTGGTGATGTTGCCCCAGAAGTTCTCGGCCGCCACCACGTGGACGACGGCGCACCCGCCCGTCTCGGTGGCGGCGTCGGCACAGGCGCCGGCTCCGACGGCCAGGCCCAGGGCGGTCGCGACGAGGGCAGCGGTGACCAGGTTGGGGCGGACCAGATTGGATCTCATAACGGTAACGGTAATCATTTCGGATAACTCTGGCAAGGGGGCGCTCGCTGGGTTCATGCGTTGGCGTATCCGGTGGGGTCGGGCGGGCCGGGGCCCGTCCGTCAGCCGCCGAAGAGGAGCGAATAGTCGGCGCCGCGCCGCAGGTGGTGGCCACCGTCGACGCCGAGGGTCTCGCCGGTGACGAAGGACGACTCGGGGCCGAGGAGATAGCGCACGGCTGCCGCCACGTCCTCGACGGTGCCGACCCGACCCAGGGGCATCTGCTCGAGGTAGTCGTCGAGCAGCGGTCCGCCCGCGGTGATGAACGCCATCAACTCGTCGGCGATGATCCCGGGCGCCACGGCGTTGACCCGGATGCCCAGCGGGCCGAGCTCCTCGGCCGCCGTCTCGGTCAGGAAGCAGATGCCGGCCTTGGACACGCCGTAGGCCCACAAGTGCGGATGGGGGAAGCGCCCGGCCCCCGACGACATCAAGACGATGGAGCCGGGGCCACCCTGTGCCTGCATGGCGAGGCCACCCTGCTTCACGCAGATGACCGAGCCGGTCAGGTTGAGGTCGATGGTGGCCCGTACGGACTCGACGTCGGCGGTCAGCACCGAGCCCAGGTGGAGGGAACCGCCCGCGCAGGCGAAGAGGCCGTCAATGCGGCCCGTGACCTCGGTGGTGGCGACGACGGCCGCGGCCACGTCATCCTCGACGGTGACGTCCGCCACAATGCAGCGCACGCTGGCCCCTCCGGTCGCCGCGGCGGCGATGCGCTCGCGCGCGTCCAGCAGCTTCTGCTCGGTGCGCCCACAGATCGTCACGTGCGCGCCGTCGGCGGCGAACCGCTCCGCCGTGGCGAGCCCGATACCGCTCCCGCCACCAGTGACGAGGATGGACCAGCCGGCGATGCCGGTGGACGGGTCGGGGGCCGCCATCAGGCGGCGCCGGCGCGCCCGGCCAGGGGCGCGGACGGTGTGAATGCCACCGGCATGGCCTCGAGACCCGAAATGAAGTTCGCCGGGCGCCGGGGCAGCGTCTCGCGCTCGGCGGCGAGGTGGATGTCGGGCATGCGGGCCAGCAGCCGCTCGAACATCACCTTGAGCTCCAACCGGGCGAGCTGGTTGCCGAGGCAGAAGTGGGCACCGAAGCCGAAGGCGACGTGCGGGTTGGGGCTGCGGCCGATGTCGAACGTGTCGGCGTTGTCGAAGACCGTCTCGTCCCGATTGGCCGACGGGTACAGGAGCAGCAGCTCCTGCCCCTCATGAATGGTGGCGCCGCCGAGCTCGACGTCGCGCGTCGCCGTACGGGCCATGTTCTTTATGGGCGACACCCAGCGCAGCATCTCTTCCACCGCACCGGGCATCAGTCCCTCGGGGTCTGCGGTCAGCCGGGCCAGCTGGTCGGGCTGGGCCAGGAGTTCCTCCATGCCGCCGCTGATGACGTGACGGGTCGTCTCGTCGCCGCCGATGAGGATGAGCAGCGTCTCGTGGATCAGCGAGGCCTCGTCGAGCGAGTCGCCGTCGATCTCCGCCTGGCACAGCACGCCGACGAGGTCGTCGGTGCGACCCGTCGCCAAGCGATCGGCCAGGACGGGATTGATGTAGGCGGTGTAGCCCTCGAACGCGTGCATGGCCCCGACCATGGCCTCGGGGTCGGGCGAGCCCTGCGACTTGAGCATCACGTCGGACCACTCGAGCAGCTCGGCCCGGTCCGCCGGCGCCACGCCCAGCATGTCGCCGATCACGGCAATGGGCAGCGGCGCCGCAATGTCGGCGACGAAGTCGCAGCTGCCCTTTTCGCACACCGAGTCGAGGATGAGGTCGCAGGCGACTCGGAGCTGGTCCTCCATGGCCCGGACCCGCTTGGGTGTGAAGCCCTCCGAGACGAGCCGCCGCCGCCGCACGTGTTCGGGGGCGTCGAAGTCGATCATCATCGGCAGGGGCGGGTATTTGGGCCGGATGCCCTGGGCGTTCGAGAAGGCCTCGGTGTCGACCGAGGCCGCCTTCACGGTGGCATAGGAGGCCGCCGCCCACAGGTCGTTGGTCTCGTCGTAGTAGACGGGCGCATTGGCCCGCATCCAGGCATAGGCGTCGTGGGGCTCCCGCCCGTAGAACTCCCCGTCCATGAGGTCGATCCCGAGCGCATCGGGTGCAGTAGTCACGGCGGAGACGATATCCCCGGGTGGGTAGGGTTGGTCCATGGCAGACCAGGCGAACTTCACCGATGTCGCCATGGAATTCATGCCCGGGCTGTACTCGGCCGCCCTGCGGATGACCCGCAACCGGGCTGACGCCGAGGACCTGGTGCAGGAGACCTACCTCAAGGCATACCGCTCCTACGCGTCCTTCACCGAAGGCACCAACCTGCGGGCCTGGTTGTACCGCATCCTGACCAATACGTACATCAACAGCTACCGGGCCGCCCAGCGCCGTCCCGAGGTGGCCGATGTCGAGGACGTCGAGGACCTCTACCTCTACAAGAGGCTGGCCGGATCGGGTGGCAGCGATCCCGGACGGTCCGCCGAGGACGAGGCGTTGGAACGCTTCACCGACGAGGACGTCAAGGCGGCGCTCGAGGCCCTGCCCGAGACCTTCCGGATGGCCGTGCTCCTGGCCGACGTGGAGGGCTTCAGCTACAAGGAGATCTCCGAAATCACCGAAGTTCCCATCGGGACGGTGATGAGCAGGATCCACCGGGGAAGAAGGGCACTCCAGAAGGCGTTGCTCAATGTGGCCGAAGCGCGCGGCCTGGTCGGTAGCGTGCCTGGGGGGTCAATGGAATGAGCGAGAACGTGGACCAGGACGGCGACAGCGGCACCGTGGACGCCAGCGGGCTCTTTGGCGCGTCGGTGGACTGCGAGGAAGCAGTCCACGTGCTGTACGACTACCTCGACGGCGAGCTGACCGAGGAGCGGCGCACGGAGATCCGCGTCCACCTCGACTGGTGTGGCCCCTGCAGCGGCGCCGCGGAGTTCGAGGCGGAGTTGCGCAAGGTCATCGCCAACCGCTGTAAGGACCGGGTGCCCGACAGCCTCATGCAGCGCGTGGCCGCGGCCATCGACGAAGAAAGCAAGCAGCACCACGGCGAGCACTGACCTCTCGCTGACGGACCCGGACACCGGCGCCGACGCGCCGGCCATGGTGGACTGGGCCCTGGCCCAGCGGGTTGCGGCGGGCGCCCTCATCCTCAAGCCCGCCCCGGCCAGCTACCGCTCGCGGGACCTACAGGGGCAGTTCGACGAACTGACCGCCCGGGCCGAGACACTGGTGAGCGAGGCCACAGGCCTGCACTCCGCGCACGGGAACGCCCGGGCCAAGGTGACCGACAGAGCCGGCTGGGCGGCCGCCAACGTGCGGTCGGTCGAGCGCCTGATGGGCCCGGCCATGGTCGAGCTGCAGCGCAAGCGCGCCAACAAGCTCGGGGGTCCGTCCCTCGTGGTGGGCCGAGCGGTGGCCGGGACGCAACTCGGCCTCATGCTCGCCTACATGGCGACCCGGGTTCTCGGGCAGTACGACCTGTTGATCAACGACGAGGCGCCCGAGGATCAGGACCTCGTGTCCTACGTCGGTCCCAACATCGTCGCAGTCGAGACGCAGTACGGGTTCGAGCCGAGCGAGTTCCGCCTCTGGCTGGCGTTGCACGAGGTGACCCACCGCTTGCAGTTCACGGCGGTGCCGTGGCTGCGCGACCACTTCGTCGGCCTGGTGAGCGAGCTGCTCGGCCCGCTGTCGGGCGACCCGGCGGGGCTGGCCGAACTGGTGCGCCGCACCACGGACGAGCTGCGCGCCGGGCGCAATCCCACCCGTGACGGAGGCGTGATCGCCATGCTGGCCACCCCCGAGCAACGGCTGGCCCTGTCGAAGATCTCCGGCATGATGAGCTTGCTCGAGGGACATGGTGACGTGACCATGGACCGGGCAGGAGCGGCCGAGGTCCCCGGTGCCGCCCACTTCTCCCAGGTCCTGCACGAGCGCCGTACCCAGTCGCGTGGGCTGACCAAACTCATGTCCAAGCTGCTCGGGCTCGACGCCAAAATGCGCCAGTACGCCGAGGGCGAACGCTTCGTCGAGTCGGTGGAAGCGGCCGGGGGTCCAGCCCTGCTGGCCCGGGTGTGGGAAGGGCCTGACCTGCTGCCCACGCTGGAGGAGATCCGCGACCCGGCGGCCTGGGTGGCCCGAGCCGGTGGCTGAGGAAGGTCACGGCCTTCCCACCACCCTCGTCGCTGACCTCCTGAGCCGGTGCACTTTCCCCCCGGAGGGTGCGGCGCTGCCCTGTGCGGTCTCGGGCGGCGCTGACTCGCTCGCGTTGCTGGTCCTGGCCGCGGCGTCCGGTTGTGTCGTCACCGCCATCCATGTCGATCACGGCCTGCGCGACGGATCGGGAGACGAGGCGGAGGTGGTGCGCGCCGCCGCCGCCCGCTTCGGCGCCCGCTTCGAGAGCCGCCGGGTCTCCTTGGCGCCCGGCCCCAACCTGGAGGCCCGGGCCCGGGCGGCCCGGTTCGCCGTGCTGCCCGCCGACGTGGCCACCGGGCACACCATGGACGACCAGGCCGAGACGATCCTCGTGAACCTTCTGCGTGGCGCCGGTGCCGACGGCCTGGCCGGCATGGAGCCGGGGCCGCGGCACCCGATCCTGGGGCTGCGCCGGCACGAGACCCAGGCCCTGTGCGCCGCCGCCGGCCTGGCGCCGGTGTGCGACGAGAGCAACGACGACCCGGCGTTCGTCCGCAATCGCATCCGTCACGAGCTGCTGCCGTTGTGCACGCAGGTCGCCGGGCGCGATCCGGTCCCGCTGCTGGCCCGGCAGGCCGGTGTGCTGCGCGGCGAGGTGGCTCTGCTGGACGCCCTCGCCCACGAGCTGCTGCCCGATCCGACCGATGCCAAGGCGGTGGCGGCCGCTCCCCGCCCCCTGGCTCGCCGTGCCCTGCGCAGCTGGTTGCGGGAAGCGGGCGACGGCGAGCACCCGCCCTCGCTGGCCGAGGTGGACCGCACGCTGGTCGTCGCCGCCGGTGAGGCGGTGGGGACGGAGCTGGCTGGTGGGCAACGGGTCCGCCGGACCGGCGGGCGTCTCCGGGTCGAACCGGGGCAGCGGCCCGGTAATGTCACGCCGGTGACCCACGACGAGTCCGGAGCGGGCGTCCCGTCGTGGGCCGAGGCCGACGTGGGTCCCGTGCTGGTGGACGCCGAGCGACTGGCGGCCCGGGTGGCCGAGCTCGGGGCCGACATCACCGCCGACTACGCGGGGGATCCGCCGCTGCTGGTGGCGGTCCTCAAGGGCGCCATGCTCTTCATGAGCGACCTGTGTCGGGCGATCGCGCTGCCGGTAGACGTCGACTTCATGGCCGTGTCCTCCTACGGGAGCGCGACCAGGACGTCCGGCGTGGTCCGTATCGTCAAGGACCTCGACTCCGAGCTCGAGGGACGGCATGTGCTCGTGGTCGAGGACATCATCGACAGCGGCCTCACCCTGAACTATCTGCGCCGCTACCTCAACGCACGCCAGCCGAAGAGTGTGGAGATCTGTGCCCTCCTGGTCAAGGAGGGCGAGCAGCGGGTCGATCTCGACCTGCGCTACATCGGCTTCACCATCCCGCCCGAGTTCGTGGTGGGCTACGGCCTCGATGTCGCCGAGCGCTACCGCAACCTGCGGGGGGTCCACCGCTACAAGGGAGCAGAAACGTGAGCGTCGACGTCGAACGGGTCAGGGCCGCAGTGTCCGAGATCCTCATCGCCATCGGGGAGGACCCCGAGCGGGACGGCCTGCGGGCGACTCCCGAGCGGGTGGCCTCCATGTACGAGGAGCTCTTCTCCGGGCTGCACGACGACCCGGCGCGCCACCTGGAAGTCACCTTCGCCGCCGAGCACGACGAAATGGTCATGGTGCGCGACATCCCGTTCGCCTCACTCTGCGAACACCACCTGGTGCCCTTCCTCGGGAAGGCGCATGTCGCCTACATCCCGGCGGAGGACGGTCGCATCACGGGGCTCTCGAAACTGGCCCGCCTCGTCGACGGCTTCGCGCGCCGGCTGCAGGTGCAGGAGCGCATGACCACGCAGATCGCCGACGCCATCGCCTCGGTGCTGTCGCCCCGCGGGGTGCTCGTCGTCATTGAGGCCGAGCATCTCTGCATGTCGATGCGGGGCGTCAAGAAGCCCGGTACGGTCACGGTGACCTCGTCGGTGCGCGGGCTCTTCCGCTCCGACGTCGCCACCCGGGCCGAGGCCATGCAGTTCATCCGGGGCCACTGAGGGCGGTGCCACAGGGCGCACGCCGGCCCCTGGTCATGGGCGTGCTCAACGTGACGCCCGACTCTTTCTCCGACGGAGGGCTCTACGCCACCGTCGACGCCGCCGTGGCCCGCGGGATCGACCTCATGGCGGCCGGGGCCGACGTGATCGATGTGGGCGGGGAGTCGTCCCGACCCGGCGCCGAGGCGGTGTCCGTCGACGTCGAGTTGGAACGGGTGGTGCCGGTCGTCACGGCCCTGGCCGCGGCGGCACGGAGCGACGGGCGAGGGGTGCGGGTGTCGGTGGACACCGTCAAGCCGGAGGTGGCCGCGGCCGCGCTGGCGGCGGGGGCCGGCCTGCTCAACGACATCTCCGCCTCCCTGTACGAGGTGGCGGCTGCCGCCGGGGCCGGGTGGGTCGCCATGCACATGCGGGGCCGGCCCACGACGATGCAGGACGATCCGCAGTACGCCGACGTGGTCGACGAGGTCCGCGCCTTCCTGTTGGAGCGGGCCGCCCTGGCGCTCCGGGCCGGGGTGGGCGAGGTCTGGATCGACCCCGGCATCGGGTTCGGTAAGACCGTGGCGCACAACCTGTCGCTCCTGCGCCACCTCGGGGGCCTGGTCGAGGCCGCCGCAGGCGCCGGGTGTGCCGGTGTCCTGGTCGGGACCAGCCGCAAGCGCTTCCTGGGCGTCCTGGCCGCACCCGGTCCCGGCGACCCTGCCCCGGTGGCCGACCGGGCCGAGGGATCGCTCGCCACGGAGGCTGCAGCCCTGGTGGCGGGCGCGGGGGCGGTGCGGGTGCACGACGTGGCGGTCACGGTGCAGATGACGCGGCTGTATGGTCCTGCCGCATGAAGGGCAAGTGGGCCGCCGGTATTCCGCCGCGCAACTTCACCTGGGTGATCACCGACCACCTGGCCGTCAGCGAGCGGCCGGGCGGGTTCTCGGCCAATCACCGCCGGGTGCGGCGCCAGGAGGAGATCATCTGGCTGCGCGTCCAGGGGTTCGGGCGCATCGTGTCGTTGCTGTCGTCGCCACACAACCTGACGGCCTACGACGACGAGAGTCTGGCCTGGGCCCACTACCCGCTCGAGCGCACAGGGGACCCGAGGCCCGTCCTCGCCGCCTGCTACAAGGACATCGACGACTCCCTGGCGTCCGGGCTGCGCATTCTCGTGCACCAGGACGAGTTGGGGGACCGCGTCATGGGGGTGCTGGCCGGGTACCTGGTCTGGTCGGAGCGGATCGCCAACCAGCCCCAGGCGGTTGCCCTGGTCGAGCATGTCGTCGGGCACGCCATGGGTGAGCCGGGTCGCGAACTGCTCTCGGAACTCGAGGGAATGCCGTCGCGCGGTCAGGGGCAGTGAGCGACCGCATCGAAATCCGTGACCTCAGGGTCACCGGGACGCACGGCGTGCTGCCCGAGGAGCGTGACAGGGCCCAGCCCTTCTCCGTCGACATTGTGGCCTGGGTCGACATGGAGGCGGCCCAGCAGAGCGACGACCTGGCGGACACGGTGGACTACGGCGCCCTGGCCCAGGCCGCGGCCGACGTCGTGGCGGGCCGGTCCTACCGACTGCTCGAGGCCCTCAGTGGTCGGCTGGCCAGCGCGTTGTTGATCGTGGACCCCCGGCTCGAGGCGGTCGAGGTGACGGTGCGCAAGCTCCGTCCGCCCCTGGCGCTCGATGTCGGCTCGACCGGGGTCAAGGTGCGGCGCGCCCGCTGATGGTGGCGCCGGCATCGCCCCCGTGGCGTGCCTTCATCGGGCTGGGATCGAATCTGGGGGACCGGCGCGGCCTCCTGCGCCGGGCGGTCGAGGAGCTCCGGGCGCACGGCGACGTCGTGGGCGTCTCGCCGCTCTACGAGACCGAGCCAGTCGGAGGCCCGGGCGGGCAGGGCCCCTTCCTCAACCTGGTGGTGGAGCTGTCGACCGCCGACACCCCCCGAGAGCTGCTCGAGCGTTGCCGCGCTCTGGAGGCGGCGGCCGGGCGGGTCCGCACGGTCCGCTGGGGTCCGCGCACCCTGGACGCCGACGTCCTCTGGGTCGAGGGGTTTCAGGTGGACGACGAGGACCTGACCGTCCCCCACCCCCGGCTGTGGGAGCGGCGCTTCGTGGTGCAGCCGCTGGCCGACCTGGCCCCTGACCTCGTGACATCGGACCAGCTCAGGGCCTCTGGTGGGGAGGTCGCCACTGTGGGTAGTCTTTAGCCGTCGTTATCTTCGATCGTCTGTAGGCGAACGGCACCCGCAAGGGGCTGGAACGCCGAAGGAGGTCAGATGCACTCCATTCGGATCATCGGTCCCGGTAGGGCCGGCACGTCCCTGGCCGCTGCATTGTCTGCGCGCGGCTGGGAGTTCGCCGGTTTCCTCGGGCGTCACGACGCGCTGGCGCGCGCCGCCGACGATGTCGACCTGCTGATCATCGCCACCCCTGACGATGCCGTCGCCGAGGTCGCCGCCGCGGTCGTGCCGTCGCCGGGCACCACGGTGGCGCACCTCTCCGGTTCGCTCGGGCTCGACGCCCTGGCGCCGCACCCACTGCGAGCGGCCGTGCACCCGCTGGTGCCGCTGCCCAACGGCGAGGTCGGTGCCGCCCGTCTGGGCTCTGGCGTCACGTTCGCCGTGGCCGGAGCGCCGCTGGCGCGCGATGTCGTGACGAGCCTGGGTGGCCGCATGGTCGAGGTGGCCGACAGGGACCGGGCGGCGTACCACGCCGCCGCGTGCATTGCGGCCAACCATGTGGTGGCGCTGCTGGGTCAGGTGGAGCGTGTAGCCGCCTCGGTCGGGCTGGACCTCGAGTCGTTCCTGCCTCTGACGCGGGCCGCCGTCGATGACGTGGCTGCCCTGGGCGCCGGCCCGGCGCTCACCGGCCCGGCTCGCCGCGGTGACTGGGCGACGCTCAGCCGCCACCTCGACGCGCTGCCCAGGTCCGAGCGCCCCGGCTACCAGGCGGGCGCCGCGCTGGCCACCCGCCTGGCCCAGCAGGACGCCGCCATGTCCGGTGAGACCGTGCCGGCCCAGCCGGCCACGGTCTAGGGGCGACACGGTGGAGGTCGTCGAAACCGTCGCGTGCTTCCGGGCCGTGCTGGACGAGGCCCGGGCCGCCGGTCGCGTGGTCGGCCTGGTCCCCACCATGGGCGCACTGCACGACGGGCACACGTCGTTGATGAACCTGGCGCGCGCCGACTGCGACGTGGTGGCCGTCAGCATCTTCGTGAACCCGCTCCAATTCGGCGACCCCGAGGACATTGCGCACTACCCGCGCACCCTCGAACGCGACCTGGTCGTGTGCGCCGAGGCGGGGGTCGACGTCGTCTTCGTCCCGAGCGTGCCCGAGATGTACCCCTCCTGGCCCGACGCGCCGTCGACGACGGTGTCGGTGCGCGGTGTCAGCGAGTCCTGGGAAGGCGCGTCCCGGCCCGGCCACTTCGACGGTGTGGCCACGGTGGTGGCGAAGCTGTTCACCGTCGCCGGCTTCTGCCGGGCCTATTTCGGCTTGAAGGACTTCCAGCAGCTGGCCGTCGTGCGGCGCATGGCGCGCGAGCTGTCACTGCCCGTCGAGGTGGTCGGCTGCCCCATTGTGCGCGAGCCCGACGGCCTGGCCCTCTCGAGCCGCAACGTCCGGCTTTCGGCGGCCGAGCGCCGGGCCGCCACCGTGTTGTCGCGGGCGCTGGCCGCCGGCCGGGTCGCCCTGGCGGGCGGGGAGCGCTCGGGCGCCGCCGTCTCCCGCGCCATAC
>DATCEZ010000303.1:0-12801 GCA_036509775.1 Acidimicrobiales bacterium | reverse complement strand
CCGCGCCGGATCGCGCGCCTTGGCGATCGCGGTATTCAGCAAGACGCCGTCGCAGCCCAGCTCCATTGCCAGCGCCGCGTCGGACGCCGTGCCGATGCCGGCATCGAGGATCACCGGGACGTCGACGGCGTCACGGAGCAGGGCGATGTTGTGCGGGTTGCGGATGCCCAGACCACTGCCGATGGGTGAGCCGAGCGGCATGACCGCGGCGCAGCCGACCTGCTGCAGGCGGAAGGCCAGGACGGGATCGTCCGTCGTGTACGGCAGGACGACGAAGCCATCCTCCGTCAGCTGCTCGGCCGCCGACAGCAGTTCGACGGCGTCGGGCAGCAGGGTGCGGTCGTCGCCGATGACCTCCAACTTGACCCAATCGGTGCCGAAGGCTTCCCGTGCCAACTTGGCCGTGAGCACAGCCTCGGACGCGGTCGAGCACCCCGCCGTGTTGGGCAGTACACGGATGCCCTGATCCTCCAAGAGTGAGAGGAGGGATCCCCTGCCGGCGGCCTCGACACGGCGGACGGCAACCGTCGCCATGGCGGTCCCCGAGGCTTCGAGGCTGGCGGAGAGCACGTCGAGGCTCGTCATCCCGCCCGTGCCGAGGATCAGACGCGAGCCCAACGCCTCCCCGGCGATGCAGAGGCCACGATCGGATGAGACGGGCATGGCGGGACCGGCGTCGTTGCGGGTCACCCGGACGACGATACCCCGGTGCCCGCCTATGGTGGCTCAGTGCCGGACCCGACACCGCCCACGGCGTTGACCATCGCCGGCTCCGACTCGGGCGGGGGTGCCGGCGCCCAAGCCGACCTCAAGACCTTTGCGGCACTGCGGGTGCACGGTACCTGTGCCCTGACCGCTGTGACGGCGCAGAACACGGCCGAGGTGCGCGGCGTCGTCGCCCTCGAGCCCGCCTTCGTGCGCCTGCAGGTTGAGACGGTCCTCGACGATTTCGACGTGCGGGGTGTCAAGACCGGCATGCTGGCCACCGCCGGCATCGTGACCGCCGTGGCCGATCTGGCCGCTCGCGGCCTGCTCCCCCAACTCGTGGTGGACCCGGTGCTGGTGTCCTCCACCGGGCACCGGCTCATGGAGCCCGAGGGCGTGACCGCCTACCTGCAACTCCTACTGCCACATGCCGTGGTCGTCACGCCCAACCTGCGGGAGGCCGCCGTGCTCGGGGAGGTCGACATGGACTCCCTCGGGACCCTCGACGCCCGGATCGCAGTGGCTGAGCGGATCAGGTCGACGGGTGCCCGCTACGTGGTGGTCAAGGGAGGCCACCTCACCGACTCGGCGGACGACGTCGTGGCCGGTCCCGAAGGGATCGTCGTCCTGCCAGGTGAGCGTGTCGTGACGGGAAACGACCACGGCACCGGCTGCTCCCTCTCCGCCGCCGTGGCCGCGTCCCTGGCCAGGGGGGCCGCCGTGCCCGAGGCGATCGCCCAGGCCAAGTCGTTCGTGGCACGGGCGCTGGCCGGCGGTGCTGCCTGGAGACTGGGCGCCGGGCACGGCCCCCTCGACCATTTCGGGTGGTCAACGGCCCCGTAGGCTTGGGAGCGTCATGCACGACGATCTCGAACCGCAGCGGCCTCCGGCCTCGGGCGGCATCTCCATGCGGCCGGCAATGATCGTCGTCGGCCTGGCGGGACTGATCCTGGTCCTCTTCATCACCATCGGCATCGTGTCCACCCGGGCCCCGGCGGCAGTGAAGCGTTCGAAGACCGAGGTTGCGGTACCGGGCGTCTCGCTGCGCTCCGTGCAGGCGGCGACCTTGCTCTCACCCATTGCCAGCGGGGGCGAGCCGCCCAACAACATCCTCAACGCCGTCGACCTCCCCGCTGGCTCGGTCCGCGTCTCCCACGAGAACAACTCTGCAGGGGCGGGTCAGTACGACGCGCAGGTCACCTTCAGCTCCTTGGACTCCCAGGCGGCCTTGATCGCCTTCTACGCCGCCGACATGAAGTCCCAGGGTTGGCAGATCGTCGACCAGGGCACGGCGAGAAACGACCCAGGTGGGCTCGAGGTTCTGGGCAAGCTCGCCGGCTCCGACGGGTACTACTGGGAGATGGGTGCGACCGTCAACGCGACGACCTTTCCCGCCGGTGGTCCTCCGCGTGGGACCACCCACTTCACCGTACGGCTCTTCCAGGTCCCGGATCCCGAGTAAGGCGGCCGTCCGGCGCGGCTGTGAAGAGCGTCAGTTCGACCCGGCACCGACAACCGCATCCCCTGCTTCGACGGGAAGCAGGTCTGACGGTGGGGCCGGCTCGGCCAACAGGTAGGCCCAGACCAAGAAGTTGATCGGATAGAGCAGGTAGCCGATCCGCGGATCAGGCGCCAGCAGGATCAGGGCGGCCATCACGACACCGGCGATCATGCAGACCTCAGCCGCCGTGCTCGGCGTGCGCCGGTAGAGATGGCGAGCCAAGAGCACGGCCAGAATAATGCCGACGGCGAGGGGCAGTGCCCGGCTGAGTGAGGGGAACTCGCTCACCAAGACGTGTCCGGGCAACGCGCTGGCGGCCGTGGTCGGGATCTTGCTCAGACCGAGCGGGAAGAGCACGACATCGTCGATGAGGGCGAACGGGCCGCGCAGGGCGAAGGGGAAGATCGTGGGGACAGCCACGATGATCATGCCGGCCAGCATGGTGAACGGGCGGCGTTCGCCCTTGCGTCCGTAGGCGGCGAAGAGGGCCAGGGCAGCGAAGGGCCACGCGGTGAATTTCATGGCCGAGGCGATACCGAAGACCACGCCCGAGGCAAAGGGCCGTCGCCGTTGCGCCAGGACGATGGCCAGCAGCAGGAACGCCACCACCGGGATGTCGTCGCCGCCGGTGGCCAGCGGCAATGAAGCAAGCGGGAGGATGATGAGGGCCTGAATGGCGCGTATCTTCCGTCGCCCGTCCGCCCGGCACATGTAGAGGGCGACGGCGGCGACCCCGAGCGTCGTCAGACAGAAGAAGATGCGGGCGTCGCTCAACCCGTTGTTCGGCCAGATCTCGCTTGGGATACCAGCGACGGCCATGACCGGCAGGTAGGGCAAGAACCCCTCGAAGTCCGGTTGACCAGGCGGGTGGTACTTGACCGGGTGATGGAGGCGTACCGGCACGACATAGGGATCCTTGTCGTGCACGAGGTCCTGCCCTCCGACCTCGACGGTGACCACCTCGGGCTGCTGGTGGGACCCCGCCACATGGTCGAAGCGCCACAGGATCTCGAACCCCATCGGGATGGCGAGCGCCCCCGCGAAGACCAACGCCGCCACGATGATGCGCGTCAGCCAGGCACGCCGGTGCTGGCGCTGCGTCAGCGCGCCCTCCGGCTGGCGCTGACGGACACGGCGCACCGCCCAACCCAGCACCACGGACGCCACCGCGCCGAAGGCGAACGGGAGCAGCGCCATGCGTCCCCACACTTGGTACAACGCGTTGGTCGACGTGTAGATGGTGAGGAGGGCGAACAGTGCACTGACCCCGTAGAGCAACGCGTCGCCAACTTCAGGGGAGATCCGCTTGATGCGCCCCCACAGTCGCTGCCACTGGTCGGCCAAGGGAAGGGCCCACGTCGGCATGGTCGTCGCGGAATCGTTCAGCATGGCCTCGCAAAAGCCTCGCACACGGGGGACGCATCGGAAAGGAACCCCCGCGGTCGATCCTAGAGGTGGAGTTGACGCAGGTAGAACGTCAATTCGGCCTCCAGGCATGCGGTCAACGTGTCGGCCCGTCGGAAGCCGTGACCCTCGCCCTCGAAGAACTCCAGGTCACACGAGGTCCCGGCCGCTGCCAGAGCATCCCGCATGCTCTCGGCCTGTGCCGGCGGGACGACGGGATCCTCGGTTCCCTGGAGGAGCAGGACCGAGCCACGCATGAGATCGGCACGATGCACGGGTGACCGCTCCTCGTAGAGACGGTGGGACCCAGGTAGCGGCCCGATCAGCCGGTCGGTGTAGTGGGCCTCGAAGTCGTGCGTGGTCGCCACCAGCCCGAGCAGATCGGCGACTCCGTACCACGACACGCAGGCTCCGAACCCCTCCCCCGAGGCCAGTGCGTTGAGCGCCGTCATACCGCCGGCACTGCCGCCCCGGATGGCCATCCGCATCGCGTCGACGTCGCCCCTGTCCGCCAGGAAGAGTGCCGCATCGAGACAGTCTTCCGAGTCGGCGACGCCCCAGAGGCCCCAGAGGGCATTGCGGTAGGCGCGCCCGTAGCCCGAGCTGCCGGCATAGTCGACACAGGCCACAGCAAATCCTCGCGTCGTGAAGAACTGCAGCGTCAGGTCGAGCCCGGCCTGGCACGACGACGTCGGGCCACCGTGGCACCAGGTCAGCAGCGGAGGTGGCGTTCCCGCCGGGCCTCGCGTGCCGCCCAACGTGGGGCGGAAGAGCGTGCCATGGACCGCACGTCCCGACCGGCCGGTCAGGGTGAAGGGCTCCCCCACCGCGACGTCCCCGGTGCCCAGCGCGACCTTGGCCTGGGGACGCAAGCGCCGGGCCCCGCCTTCGGGGTCGTAGAACCAGACGGTGGACGGCGCGTCGGGCGTGCTCCCGATGAGCGCGATGCCGTCGCCGTGCGCGCAGAGTGCGGCGATGGAAACGCATGGCTGCGCCAGCGGCGTGGGGTTGCCGTCGGAACTCAGCCGGACGAGCGCGTCCCGCCCGGCGGTCGTCATGCGGGCGACGAGTGCCCCGCCGGCCGTCTCGGCCATCGTCTGCTGGCTCAGGACCCAATCGGGTCCGTGGAACTCAGCTTCCGTGGCGGTCAGAGGCCTTGGGGCTTCGTCGGTGCCGAGACGGCCAGAATGCCGGTAGGGCTGCCACCAACCGGTCCGGTCGGAGACGAAACGTAACGACCCGTCCCGGGCCCAGGCGGACTGGCCCACTGATTCCGCCGCACCGCCGGCAACCAGCTGCACGGGACCTGAGGCCCGAAGCGTCGCGTGCTCGTGAGCGTGTACGTGCACGGCGCAGGCGACGCTGTCGAGTGGCACGAGCAGGACGGCCGAGGCATCCCACGGCATGTCGGGGTGATCCCAGGCGACGACGGCGAGCCTGTCGCCGTCGGGGTGTGGCCGCGGTGTCCCGAAGAAGTCGTGGCCCTCGAGCAACGTGGACTCGCACGGCGATCCGCCACGCGTGGAAAAGGCAACCACGCTGCGCACCGGCCGGGCCGATCCCTCCCGGTGCGTCTCACGTACTGCGAGCACCCAGTCACCGTCGGCCGTGGCGCAAAGCCCGCCGTGCCGGTGCAGCTCGCCCGCCGTCGGTGGGGCACTGAGGGGCATGGGTGCGGCCCCGTCCCCTGCCGGGCCGTCACAGAACCACACCCCTTGGTCCGACTGGTCGACGTAGGAGAAGGCACCGGCGGAGTGGCCAGAGACCAGGCACAGCGCGCCTCCGCCGTACTCGTTGACCCTGCTGCGGACGCTGACACCCTCCGGAGAGTGGTCGGCGCTGCCGTGCGCATCGGCGCGCACGACAACGGTCCGGCCTCCCTCGGACGGGCGGGACTCGAGCCAGTACACCGCGCTGCCGTCCGAGCACAGCTCCGAGAGGGACACCTTGGCCCGGGCCACGTCTCCCGCCGCGAGCGGCGAAGCCCAACCCCCATAACCCGCGGTTCTGGTCACGTTCCGAACGTACCCGTTGCAACCGGATGCGCCGGAAGAGGGCGGTCCGGCCCTCTACAGTGAGCCCGTGCGCTTCGCGGCCTACCTGCTCTCCAAGGCCGGGGCGGTCATTCGGCCCGCTGTGGTCCAGCTGGCCGACACCGACCTTCCTGAAGGCGAGGTGCTCGTCCGGGTGGAGTGGTCCGCCATCAATTTCAAGGACGCCATGGTCACCCGCCCCGGGAACCGCGTGGCCCGGGTCTTCCCACTCGTGCCCGGTGTGGAGCTGACCGGCAGCGTGGAGGAGAGCACGAGCCCCGAGTTCACGCCTGGACAACGCGTCCTCGTGCAGGGCTACGACCTCGGTGTGGACCGTCATGGTGGCTTTGCGGCCTACGCACGCGTGCCGGCCGACTGGGTGGTACCGCTCCCGGACGCTCTGACGTGTCGCACCGCCGCCATCATCGGCCTGGCCGGCGCCACCGCCCTGCTGTCTCTCCGCCGCCTCATCCATCACGGCACCAAGCCCGAGGACGGGCCCATTCTCGTGACCGGCGCCTCCGGCGGCGTCGGCAGTGCCGCAGTGGCACTCTTGGCCAACGCCGGCTTCGAAGTCGTCGCGTCCTCGGGCAAGACGTCGGAACACGACTACCTGCAGCAACTCGGGGCCACCCGCGTCGTCGGGCGCGAGTTCACCCAAGACGACGGCCGGACCCTCGGTCCGCAGCTCTGGGCCGGTGTCGTCGACTGCGTCGGCGGGAGGGCGTTGGCCGAGGCACTGCGCACGGTTCGCTACGGCGGCGCCGTTGCGGCGAGCGGTCTGACCGGAGGGAACGAGCTGGCGACGACCGTCTATCCGTTCATTGTGCGTGGCGTCGCGCTCTTGGGGATCGACACCGTGGCGACGCCGATTGAGGAACGGCGAGCGCTCTGGCTGGACATGGCCGACGCGTTCCCGCTGCGGCACTGCGAGGAGATGGTCAACGAAGAGATCGGCCTCGACAAGCTCACCGCTGCCCTCGACCGCGTGCTCGATGCCGCCGTGCGGGGACGAATACTCGTGAACCCCGCTCTGACGCAATAGGCGCCCGGAGAATCCGGGATCTCAGGAGCCGGCGTAGACGGGCGAGACCTTGATCGTCCCGTTGCCGCAGGGCCCAATCGCCAGCTGGAAGCTCGGCGAGGATGTGGTCGATCCGGGCATGGTCACTGACGCTGACTCCGACGTGGGGCAGCTCGTCTCCGAGCCGACCGGGACGTCCGAGTACTGGTAGGCGAACTGTGCCCTGGAGTTCGGAGCCACCGAGACGGACGATGGCGGCGCATTGGCGGCGCTCGACACCGTGACCGTGAGGCCGTTGACGATCGTGACGGTGAGCGGTGCCCCGCTTCCGGAGAAGAGCGCCATGGTCGGGTAGCCGTTCACCGTGCAGGCGGTGGTCGAGGCGTTGGTGATGGTGACGAGGCCGGTGATCGTCCCGGCGGCGCCCTGACCCTGGCCGGGCGATGCGGTGATGTGGCTGCAGGCCGTGGACGCCGCGGCGGTGGATGTCGTGGCGGAGGCGGCTGTCGTACTGGTCGTGGTCGGGGCCGACGTCGTCGACGTCGCGGCGTGCGTGGTCGTGGTGACGTTCTTGGGCTTGCTCGGGCTGCTGCTGCACGCGGCGAGCACGACCGCAGCGCACGCGACGAAGGCGAGCGCCCAACGGGGCGATGTCATCCGTCGAAATCCTCGGGGCGCACCGAGTCGAGAAACTGCCTGAACTGGCCCACGAGCTCGTCGGGTGTGTCGTCCTCTTCTTCGGTATCGAGCGCCAGGATGATCCCCTCGGACTCCATGAGCTCGTCGGACACGAAGAGTGGCGACTCGGTCCGCACGGCGACGGCCACCGCATCGGACGGCCGACTCGAGACGATCGTCCGCTCCTCGCCGCGCACAAGATGCATTTCGGCATAGTAGGTGGACGCACGCAACTCGGTGATGATCACCCGCTCAACGCTGATGTCGAGTGCGCCAAGCATGTCCTTCATGAGGTCGTGGGTCAGCGGGCGGGGCATCGTCACACCCTGCAAGGCGTAGGCGATGGCCGTTGCCTCGGGGCTGCCGATGAAGATCGGCAGCGTACGCCCCTCGCCCTCGGTCTCCTGCAGGAGGAGCACAGGCGTATTCGATTGCAGGTCCACCCTGACGGCACGGAGCAGCACACGGACCATCACTGAAATGTAGCGCCCGATTCCGGGCCTGCGTCACCCCCCCAGGTGGAGGCGGAGTGACTGGCGCAGCAGGGTGGCTCTCATCGATTGTCCCAGCGCAGCGAGCTGATCGGCCCCATCGACGGCCCGCAGGCGCGATTCGGGGTTCCTTTGACGCAAAAGAGGGATGACCACCTGCTCAATGAGGCCCAGTTCGCGGTCGGCCGCATTCCGGTAGAGGCGCAGGTGGCGCGGCTCAATCCCGAAAGCCCGGAAGGCCGCCGCCAGGTTGGCCACCGTGAGGGCATCCTCGTCGTAGGTCTCGATCCCGGCCACGCTCACGCACTCCACGAGGCCGAAGCCCTTGAGCCCGGCAAGCTCGTCGAGCGAGAGGCCGCTGGCTGCACACAGCTCCTCGGCCGACAGGCTGGTGCCGGTGACCATGGCCACGGCGGGATTCGTCGCGCCGGCTGGCGCGGCCTCGGTCGTCTTCGCGTCACCCTTGCTCGGGCCCGCGTCGCTCTGTGTGGGGACTGCCCGCGGGGTGACCGATGCTTCCGACGGTCGCGCCAGCGCTGTGCCGTTGCCGTGCCCGGGGGGCGTGGACGCCGTCGGCGTCGGCGGTTGTGTCGTCGGCGGTTGTGTCGTCGGGGGTTTTGCCGTCGGGCGAGCACTCAGCGTCGCGTCGGCCCGTCGTTCGGCTGCAGTGCGGCGGGGCGGTGCCGTCGCCGTGGTCGCGCTCTCGCGCGGGGCCGGAGGCTCGGCCGCGGCGTTCTTCACGGCCTCAGCCTCGGCCACCACTTGCAACCCTGGCCGCGCCTGCTTGTCCTCCGGGAGGCGCGCTGCCCGTCGCGACGCGTCGGCGAGGATACGGGCCATGGCCTCTTCGTCGGCTTTGGTCGGTTGCTCATGCGCATGACCCGACGCTCCGACGGAGACCGCGTGCGCAGGTTGCACAGCCTTGCCGTTGGGCCTCTCTGCGCCGATGTCCTCGCCGAGGTCCCCATCGGCCAGGCGGTCACGGATGACCTTCAGCGGGAGGAAGTGCTCCCGCTGCTGGCGAAGGACCCAGCGCAGACGCTCCACGTCGTGATCGAAGAACTTGCGGTAGCCCGAGGGCGAGCGCTCGGGGTTGACCAGGCCCTGGCTCTCGAGGAAGCGGATCTTCGAGATGGTGACGTCGGGGAACTCCTCCCGCAGGAGGGTCAGGACATCACCGATGGAGAGATAGGTGCGAGTGCTCACTCGTTGCCCGCCACCAGGTAGACGAGCTTGAACTTCCCGATCTGGACCTCGTCGCCCGGGGCGAGCGGCACCTCGTCGATGCGCACGCGGTTCACGTAGGTGCCGTTCAGCGATCCTACGTCGCGCACTGAATAGCCCCCGTCCGCGGGGGAGATCTCCACATGGCGGCGCGACACGGTGATGTCGTCGAGGAAGATGTCGCTCTCGGGATGACGCCCGGCCTTCACCACGTTGTCCCCGAGGAGATAGCGCGCCCCGATGTTGGGACCGCGCGTGACGACGAGCACGCCTGCGCCGTGCGGGATCTCGACCGAGGTGACATCGGGGTAGTCCTCGGTCGTGTCACCCTCGTCTGACGGGTGGAGCGTGATGGTGGCGTCATCGCCGTCCGCGAGCAGCGCCTGGCCGCACGAGGAACAGAAGTTGACGCCCTCGGGATTGCGGTGCCCGCAGTTGTGACAGAACACGCCGTCCACGGTACCCCACCCCACGACCCACTTCTCCTGCCCTCATCAGACCCCCGAACGCCAGGTCAGTCCGAGGTCAGGTCACCGTAGGCGACCGCGTCGAGAAGGCTGTCCGAATCCGCATTTCCCGCGAGCTCCAATTCGCAGAGCCATCCTTCACCGTAGGGATCCTGGTTGACCTTTTCCGGGCCGGCCGTGAGTGACTCGTTCACGGCCGTCACGGTGCCCGCGAGCGGCGAGTAGATCTCCGACACCGACTTCGTAGACTCCACTTCGCCGAGCTGTCCCCCCGCCTCGACCTCGCTCCCGATGGCAGGCAGGTCGACGAACACGATGTCGCCCAGAGCGTCCTGGGCGTAGTCGGTGATACCGATCCGCGCAGTGCTTCCCTCCAGGCGGACCCACTCGTGCTCCGGCGAATATCGGAGGCCGTCGGGAATGTTCATGGGGGGCGACCATACCGGACCACCGGCAGTCGCTGCAGCCCCGAAGTTCAGGGCAACGTCCGGGCGATGCGCTCGGCGTAGGTCGCCACCAACGCCTCGGACGAGACCTGGTCGGCTCCCTCGGCCCAGACGTGCGTGACCGGGTCCGTGGGGTCGGGGACGACGAGGGCCCACCCGTCGTCGGAGACCACTTTGATGCCGTCCACCAGGACCAGCTCGGCCCCCTCGTCGGTCAGCTGTTCCATGAGTGTCCGCATGACCAGGCCCTTTTGTTCCATGGGCGTCGGCACCTCGCCCTCCGCGATGGGCATGTCCGGGGTATCCCCGACGATCTCCGCCAGGGATCTCGGGCGGTCCTCGAGCAGGGACACCAGGCGGGCCAGAGCGGCTGCGGCGTCGAGGGCCGGCAGGAACGCAGGAAAGACGTACCCTCCCCGCCGGTCCGAGGCGAAGGACACACCGCCCGACGCTGCCGCCTGGAGCAAGCCGGACGGCGACAACGGCGTCAGCATCAATTTGACCCCGCGCTCTCGGCAGCGGCGCACGGTGCGATCGCTGGCCGTCACCGGCAGGGCGACCCCACCGATGTCCCCTGCGATGGTTGACAGCTCAATGAAGGCCATGATCGCCTCGTCGTCGGAGAGCACATGCCCCGTCCCGTCGATCAGCGTCAAGCGCTCGCCGCCGGCGTCGATGACTGCACCGAGGTCGGCACCGGAACCGCGCACGGCGTCGGCCACCCTGGCCTCGCTCACCGCGCTGTCCACCGCAATCATGCCCGGGGTCTGCGCATACGGATTGATGCTGAGCACATCGGCGCTCACCTTGGACAAGAGGTTGGGCATGACGAAATTGGCGGCGCCGTAGGAGAGGTCGAGAACGAGCTTCACCTGGCGCCCGGTGCCCCGGCGCAGCCCGAAGGCCTCGACGACATCCGCCGTGTACAACTCGATGGTGCGCGGCGAGAAGTCGATGTCCCCGATTTCGCCGGCGGTAACGCGGCGGAACTCCTCACGGTGGTACATGCGTTCCACACGGCGCTGATCGCTTTCGGAGAGATCGATGCCCCGCTCGTCGAAGAAGCGGATCACCACGGACTGCGGATCGTCGGGGCTGAGCCGGACCGTCAGGCCCGCCCGGTTGCCGCGCCGACGCACGTGGTGCTGCGTCACCGGCACCGTGGCCAGTTCCAGGTCGTTGACGCTGACGCCGACCGAGTTGCACCCCACCATCAGGGCACGCTTGAGCACCCTGGCCACCCGGCTGGTATCGCGCGAGGCGGTAATGGACGAGCCCTTCTCGAATCCCGAGGCCCACGCCTTGGCCAGGCGCACCGCCAGCTCCGGGCTGATGTCGACGTTGGCGATGCCCTGCACGCCGTCAGGGCCGAACAGGGTTCTCGAACCGCCGGACTCCCACACAATGGATGCGTTGACCTGGGCGCCTGCCTCGACGACCTTGCCCGGATAGACCTTCACGTCGCTGCGGACCTCGGCGTGGGCACCGACCAGGCACCCTTCACCGACCACGGCACCGGGCTCGATCCTGGCGCCGGTCCGAAGGTCGCACGACCGGCCCAACACCGCACCCTCGACCCGCACGGCCGGACCCAGGTAGGAGTTCTCGCCGATGACCGAGCGCTGCGTCTCGACCCGGGCCGCGAGCTGGGTGTTGGCGCCCACCGTGGAATAGGCCCCGAGCACCACGTCCTCGTCGATGGTGCAGTTCTCACCGACGAAGGCCGGCGAGTCGATCCGGACCGAAGGGTCGATGGAGGAGTCCTTGCCGATGAAGATGCCGGGGCGAAGCTCGAAACCGGCCACCTCCACCTCGACCTTGCCGTCGAGGATGTCCTCGTGCGCCTTGAGGTAGGCCGCGGTCGTCCCGACGTCCTCCCAATAGCCGTCGGCCACATAGCCGTACAGGGGCTCGCCGGCCTCGAGGACGGCCGGGAAGACCTCGCCGGAGAAGTCCACGGACCGGCCTGCGGGGATGCGCTCGAAGATTTCGGGCTCGAGCACGTAGATCCCTGTGTTGATGGTGTCGCTGAACACCTGGCCCCAGCCCGGCTTCTCGAGGAAGCGCTCGATGGTCCCGTCCTCGCGCGTGATGACGATGCCGAACTCGAGCGGATTCTCCACCGAGCACAGCGCGATGGTGGCCAGCGCCTCGCTCTTCTCGTGGAAGGCGATGACTGCGGTGAGGTCGATGTCGGTCAGGACGTCACCGGAGATCACGAGGAAGCGCTCGGTCAGCTGCTCGCGCGCGTTGCGCACCGATCCGGCCGTGCCGAGCGGCGATTCCTCAGTGGCGTACACCATGGAGACCCCGAGCTCGCTGCCGTCGCCGAAATAGCTGCGGATGGCGTTGGGCAGGAAGGCCACCGTGACGACGATGTCGGTGATGCCGTGGCGCCGGAGCAGCGACACGATGTGCTCCATCATCGGACGGCCGACCAAGGGCAGCATCGGCTTGGGCAGGTTCGAGGTCTGAGGGCGCAGGCGAGTTCCCTCGCCGCCGGCCATGATCACAGCCTTCATGCGACGCTCCTCCGGACCTTCATGCGACGCACCTCCGGACCTTCATGCGGCGCTCCCGCCCGCCTTCATGGCGCCTTTGCGCGCCGAGCGGCCCACCCGCAGGGCGTCCCGGGCCGGGGCCACGTAGCCGGCCGCGGCGGCCCAGGCCAGCGCCAGGCCGAGGAGGCCGCAGATCCAGGCGATGACGCGGACGGGGCCCTGCCACGATGCCGTCCCGTAGGACAGGAGGAAGGCCGGGTAAGAGAACATCAGTGCAAATGTTCCCGCTTTCCCGATCCACAACACATTTATCCGTGCCGCGCCCAG
>DATCEZ010000302.1:0-4979 GCA_036509775.1 Acidimicrobiales bacterium | reverse complement strand
CGGCGGGGCCGAACGAGTGCAGCACCGGAGCCGCCACTGCGCCGATGCGCCAGCAGGCCCGGGTGAGGACGGCGGCCGCCAGGCTGTTGGGCACCTGCCAGGAGACGGCCTGGCCGCGCCGGACACCACGGGCTCGCAGGCCGCCCGCCACCACCGCCACGAGTGCGTCGGCCTCGGCAGCCGACAGGCGGGTGGAGCCGTCGACCACCTCGCCGCCGTGCGCGGTGAGCAGGCCGTCCAGGGTGGGCACGTCCCAGGGGCCGCCGGGCCGGCGGTAGCGGCGGGCCTGCTCGGGCAGCCAGGTCGCTCGGAGGTGCGCCGTCACGGCAGGGGACCATACCCGGGCACGGCTTTGCCCATTAAGAGTGCTAACGCCGGTCGAGGGAAAGGACCATCCTCCCTATCGGCGATGTCACGCGTTGTTTACCTTTGATTCACCATGCCACCATACGAGGAGAGCGGCCCTCACGGCGTCCTGCCTCCCGATGGGAGCGGTACGTGGCACATGGTTGAGTCGCCGCTTGATTCCCGGTCCATATGTGGAAATCTCTTGCTCTATGGCGCTCGCCTGCGACCGTGGGCAGATGTGCCGCACGAGGACCGTTGTGGCCTTTGCCTGAGGCAAGCTGACCTATAGCTATTGGCGCCCGTAGTACGGCCGAATCCGCTGGTTGAAGTAACTGCCCGGAGAAGCAGCGGTTATTAGACCGTGGTACTCGGCGGTTGGCACGTTCAGGTACGTGTAGATGATCCGACCCCCGAGGAACAGAACGTCCAGGTGCCGTGTAGCGGGGTCATAACCCACCCCAGCTAGAGCGCCGCTCGCAATCGGCAGCATTTCCACACCCCAAGGCTAAGGCAGGTGGCTCCGTTGCGCCCTCGGATTGTTCAACAGTTTGAGCCGTCCCACTGGACTCCGAACGGGGGCGTTCACTGGCCCAGGCGATGCCTCCTGTGCTGGGTAGAACGGGTAGGAGTGTTGCTAGGGCTGATCGTCTTTGATGACTCCGACGATCGGGGATAAATGTGCAGAACGACCACTTGCACTCTTATTCTCGGGGGTTAAAGGTGCAACGCCCCCGGGCACCAGTAACGTGACTCCGATGGCTGGGCGGTGGAGGGAGCCGGCGTGGATCTCGCGCTGAAAGAAGAGGACCAAGAGTTCGCGGCCTCGTTCCGATTGTGGCTGGGCGAGAACCTGCGGCGCCCGCCCGCCTTCGCCGACCTGGCCGACGAGGTGGCCTGGGGGAGGGAATGGCAGGCGACCCTGGCCGCCGACCGTTGGGTCGGTGTGCACTGGCCGAGCTCGTACGGCGGGCGCAGCGCCACGCCGGTCCAGGTCGCGCTCTACCAGAGCGAATATGCCAGGGCTCAGGCCCCCCAGCCTGTCAATCGGGTGGGCATCAACTTGGTGGGCCCGACCCTGCTGGCTCACGGCACCGAGGATCAGCGGCTGCGCTACATGCCGGCCATCCTCTCGGCCGAGGAGATCTGGTGTCAGCTCTTCAGTGAGCCTGATGCCGGCAGCGACCTCGCCTCTCTGTCGACCCGGGCCACGCCTGTCGACGGAGGCTTCGAGGTCACGGGCCGCAAGGTGTGGACGTCCTACGCGCAGTTCGCCACGTGGGGGCTGTGCCTGGCCCGCACCGACGACGAGGCGCCCCGTCCCCAGCAGGGGATCACCGCGCTGATCGTCGACATGTCCGACCCGGGCGTCGACGTGCGCCCGCTCGTGCAGATGACGGGCGACGCCGAGTTCAACGAGGTCTTCCTGACCGACGTCTTCGTGCCGGCGGAACACGTGGTGGGCATTGAGGGGCAGGGCTGGACAGTGGCGGGCTCGACACTGGCGCACGAGCGCGGGACCAACTTCCCGTTCAAGGAGCAAGTCGTACACGAGGCGTACCTGGCCCGGCTGTACGAAGAGGCGCGCGCTAACGGCATGCTGAATGACCCGTTGGTGGCCGACGCGCTGGCACGGGCCTCGGTCGATCTGCACGTGCTGCGGTTGCACAACCTGCGCACCCTCACCCGCCTCGGACGGGGCGAGGAGCCGGGACCCGAATCGAGCTGGGTGAAGCTCATGTGGACGACCATGACGCAGGGCCTGTCGGAAGCGGCACTCCTCGTCACCGGTCGCGATCCGTCGTCGGCCGAAGCAGGCCCGTGGGCGCGACAGTGGCTCTGGAGCAAGGCGGCCAGCATCGCCGGCGGCACGTCACAGGTGCAGCGCGACATCATCGCCGGAAGGATCCTGGGCCTGCCGCGCTGACAGGTGCGCCAGCTGCGCGCGGGTGCGACGTAACCTGTCCCATGCGCGGAAAGGAGTTGTTGTCCCGTCGGGCCACCAGCAACCTTGCCGCGGCGAAGATGGATCTCGCCGGAGCGACCGTCGATGGCGACGAGGACCGCATCACGTTGCTCGAGACGTTGCTCTCCGCCGGAGCCGACATTTTGGTCTACCGGCCCCAGCTCCAGCACTACGCCCTCCTCTTCGGTGATCTCCAGACCGCAGCGCATGCGGCTGTGGTCGTTCCCGGCGTCGGTGACGGCACGAACTTGTGCCACGACTGGATCCCCGACGCCATCAACCTCTACGAGGCGAGCGATTCGACGGCTGTGGTCCTGTGGAAGGGCTACGACAACCCGGTTGACGTCCTGGCCGCGGCCGCTGGCTCCATCGAGTGCGGCGACGACCTGGCGACGGCGGCCTACGACCTGACCGAGTTCATCACCACGCTCGAACTGAAACCAGGACAGTCGCTGACCGTGATCGCGCACAGCTTCGGTTCCGTCGTGCTCGGGGCCGCGTTGGCCGATGCCGGGCTGGAGGTCACCGACGTCGTGGTGGCGGCCAGCCCGGGCATGACGGTCGACCAGCTGCGGCAGCTGCACCTCGAGCAATCGCACTTCTTCTCGGAGCAGGCGCCGGGGGACGCCATCGCCGAGCTCGGGATCTTCGGGGCGTCGCCCACCTCACCGAAGTTCGGCGGCATGCGCATGAGCACGAACGCGCCGGAACATCCACCCGTCGTGGCGCACTCGCACTACTTCGATCCGGGCTCGACCGCCCTGGAGAACATGGTCGACGTCGTCACCGGCCAGTACGACGACATTGTCCGCCACCGGGCCGCCTTCCCCGAGATCGCCGGTGGACTGGTGTCGTGGGCCTTGCGCATGCCCGTCGTCCCGCTGCGGATGGTCGGACGCCATTACCGGGGCCCGGGCTTCCGCATCGTGACCAATTGGGTCCGTTTCGTCGACCTCGGGGCGAGCGAGACCGGCAACCTCGTGTGCGAAGTGCTCGACGAGGGGGAGCGGGCGCTGCTCTGGTTCGCCCATCGGGTGGGGGCCGTGCAGCATCCGGGACCGGATCTCGTGCCCGACCCCGATGTCGACCCGGGCGTCCCCCCGTCCGCAGGAGACTCCGAACCCGCCTGACGGGCTGACCGGCCGCGATCAGGCCGGACCGATGGTGATGTCGTGGTTGCCGTGCTCGTCCAGCACTGCCACGTCCGAGGGTGCGAGCACGACCACGGTGAAGGGTTCCTCAATCAGTGCGGGGCCCTCCACAATGGCGCCGACCCCGAGCGCAGCCCCGTCGTAGGTCGGCGCGTCCACGAACCCGGATCCGAAGTGGGCCGGGCGTGACCCCGTACGCGCATCGGCGGCGTGGGTCAGCTCACCCGTGTGGGTCAGTGCGGGGGGCTTGGGCGTGGCCCCGCGCAGCACGAGGCGGAGACCCCGCAGGAGCGGCTGCTGGGTTGGGAAGGCGAACCCGCGCACGGTCTCGTGCTGGTGGTGGAAGCGCTCAGCGAGCTGCAGCAAGTGGTTTTCGGAGAGCGATGCACCCTCGGGCAGCGGCACCGGCATGTCGAAGTTCTGGCCGTCGTAACACATCTGTGCGAAGAACTCGGCCTGCGGGGCGCCCGGGCCGAGCCGTGCCGGCGCCAGCTCGGCTTCCGCTTGTTGGCGCAGCTCCGTCGTCAGGGCTCGCACGCGCGCCACATCGATGTCGGAGAGCTTCACGACGTAGGCGCGCATGAGATCGATCACGTAGTCCGAGACGAGCAGGCCGAGCGCGGAGAAGGCGGGTGAAGCCTTGGGTACCAGCACACGCCCGATCCCGAGTTCGCGGGCCTGGGCCCAGGCGTGGACCGGGCCGCCGCCGCCGTAGGCCACGAGTGACAGCGTGCGCGGGTCGGCGCCGTGTTGCGAGAGCACCCTCCGCACGGCCTGGGCCATGTTGGCATTCACGATGCGCTGTATGGACCAGGCGGCATCGTCGACGTCCAGGCCGAGCGGCGTGGCGATGTCGCGCTCGATGGCGGCAGGCGTGGCCTCCACGTCGAGCACCATGGTGCTCCCGGCGAAGCCCTTGGCAGGCAGGTAGCCCAGGGCGGCGTCGCTGTCGGTCACCGTCGGGCGGGTCCCGCCGCGGGAGAAGCAGACCGGACCGGGAAGCGAGCCGGCGGACTCGGGCCCTACGAGGAGCGCACTCTGGCGCACACGGGCAATGGAGCCTCCGCCGGCACCGATGCTGTGGACGTCCACCATCGGGAGGTTCACGTAGTAGCGGTGGCGCCAGTTCCAGTTCGTGGCCAGTGCTGGTTGACCGTTGCGCACCAGACAGGTGTCGTAGGAGGTGCCGCCCATGTCAGCCGCCACGAAGTCGCCCACGCCGCTGCGGCCCGCTGCCAGCGCCGCACCCATGGCGCCTGCTGTGGGGCCCGAGCCGAGGAGGGAGACCGCGTGCCGCGGCACGGACTGCGGTGGCATGACCCCGCCGCTCGACTGCATGAGGACGACCTCGCCACCGAACGCGGACCGGCGCAGCTTCTGGACGAGACGTTCGACATACGCGCTGATCCTTGGTGCCACGTAGGCATTGACGAGCGTGGTGGAGGTGCGCTCGAACTCCGGCGCTCGCGGGAGGACCTCGTGCGACAGCGAAATGTGGGCGACGTACGGAAATTCCT
>DATCEZ010000301.1:0-3701 GCA_036509775.1 Acidimicrobiales bacterium | reverse complement strand
TCAAGCCACTCGATGGCTCAGTGCGCTTCGACGGCGACTCGCTGTTGGGCCGCCATGTCGAGTCCATCGCGAGGCTGGGGGTGGCCCACGTGCCTGAAGGGCGAGGGGTCATTGAGGAGCTCACGGTCGAGGAGAATCTCCGGCTGGCCACCCTCTGGTGCCTGCACAAGAACGAACGTCAGAGCGCCATCGCTGAGATCCTCGAACTCTTCCCCCGCCTGCAGCCGTTCCGGCGTCGGAATGCGTCAACGCTCTCGGGAGGCGAGCGCCAGATGCTCGTGCTCGGCCGTGCCCTCATCTCCCGGCCCCGCCTGCTCCTGCTCGACGAGCCGAGCCTCGGGCTGGCCCCCCTGGTGACCGCACAGTTGATGGCGCTGCTGCGGGAACAGACCGAGAGCAAGGACATCACTGTGGTGCTCGTCGAACAGAATGCCCGCAGCGCGCTGTCGGTGTCGCACCACGCCGTCATCCTCAACCTCGGCCAGGTGGTCGTCTCCGACGACGCCGCCGCCGTGGCCGCCGACGACGCACTGCGTCACCACTATCTGGGGTTCTAGCGCCATGAGCCTGTTCCTCGACTACACACTCGACGGCGTCGCCAACGGCATGGTCTACGCCACCCTGGCGCTGGCCCTGGTCCTGATCTACCGCGCGACGCGGATCATCAACTTTGCCCAGGGGGCGGCGGGCATGCTCACCACGTTCATCGCGTTCAGCCTGTTGTCGCGGGGCCTCGGCTACTGGTGGGCCTTCGTGCTGGTGCTCATCATCGGATTCGCCCTCGGCGCGGTCACCGAACGCGTACTGATCCGCCCGCTGCACGGCAAGTCCGAGCTGAACCCCGTCATCGTGACCATCGGGTTGCTCGTCGTCTTCGAGGGCCTCGCTGGCGCGATCTACGGCAACGCCAGCCGCGGCTTCCCGGCCGCCTTCTCGCAGCGCGGCCTGAAGGTCGGCAGCACCACCATCGCCTTCTCCCACTTCGACGTCTTCATCCTCATCGCCGTCCTCGTGCTGATGGCCGGGACCCTGGTGCTGTTCCGCTACACGGCGCTGGGCCTGCGCATGCGGGCTTCGGCCTTCCACCGGGAGATCGCGCGGCTCCTCGGGGTGCGCGTGGGCCCACTCCTGACCCTCGGGTGGGGCCTCGCCGGCATCGCCGGCTCCCTGGCCGGCCTGCTGGTGGCGCCGACGAGCGCGTTCGGGCCGTACTACATGGACCTGGTCCTGGTGTACGGCTTCACTGCCGCCGTCATCGGCGGTCTCGAAAGTCCGGTGGGCGCGCTGGTCGGAGGGTTGATCTCGGGGCTGGCCATCTCCTACGTCGGGGGGTACCTCGGTTCGGGCCTCGAGCCGCTCGGCGCGCTGGCCCTCCTCATGGTCGCACTGATGGCCCGGCCCGAGGGCATCTTCGCCCGGCCCGCCGTCAGGAGGGTCTGACGTGACCATCGTCGACCGCGTCTCCTCGCTGCGCCTGCCCCGTCAGCCGCTCCTGCGTCACCTCCCACTCGCGCTCGTCGCCGGCGTCGTGCTCTACGAGGTCACGTTGCGACTGAACTCGTACAACGACTATCAGGTCGGTGAGATCGCCTCCTATGTGGTCGCACTGGTTGGCCTGAGCCTGCTGACGGGCAGCAATGGTCAGATCTCCCTCGGCCACGGCGCGTTCATGGCGGTCGGCGCCTACACCATGGCCCTGCTCATGAACCACACCCAGGGGAACTTCGTCCTCGAGCTGGCCGCCGCGACGGCCGTGGCTGCGGCGGCAGGACTGGTGATCGGCCTGCCGGCCACCCGGCTGAAAGGCCCGTACCTGGCGGGCATGACGCTCCTCTTCGCGTTGGCCGTCCCGTCCATTGCCGACAAGTGGCCGAACACGTTCGGGGGTGACCAGGGTCTGACGACGACCGTCCCTACGGCGCCGGGCTCGCTGACCGCCGAGCAATGGTTGGCCCAGATTCAGATCCTCGGGGCGCTGATCGTGATGGTGCTGGTGGCCAATCTGTTGTGGAGCCGCTACGGCCGGGCCTTCCGGGCGGTGCGCGACGACGAGATCGCGGCCTCGCTCGCAGGGATCCACATTGTGCGCACGAAGGTCATGGCTTTCACCATCAGCGCCGGGTGCGCCGGCCTCGGGGGTGCCCTGCTCGCCCTCTCGACTGGCGTCGTGAACACCGGGGAGTTCCCACTCACACTCTCGATTCAGCTGCTGGCCGCCATGGTGCTCGGCGGCACTGGGACGTTGATCGGCATGGTGTGGGGCGGGATCCTGCTGGTGTACCTGCCCCAGTGGTCGACCTCGCTCTCCAACGGTTTCAACCTGGGCAGCGGGGCCAACGCCTACCTCGCCACGATCATCTTCGGGGTGGTGCTGATTGTGGCGATGCTGGCGGCGCCCAACGGGATTCAGGGCGGGCTGCGCTGGCTCTGGGGCCATCGACCGCGGCCGGGTGGTGCTGTGCCCGACGTACCCAGTGACGTCTCGAAAGAGGACCAAAACAATGCAACAGAAAGGAAGGGGAGGAACGATGCCAAGACGAGCGTGGAAGCGTAAGGGGTGGGCCCTGTGGGCCCGCGCCCTTGTTGCCGGTTGCCTCGGGCTGATGCTGGGGGTGACACTGCTGCCCGCGACCGCGGGGGCAGAGAGCACCCCGGGTGTGACGTCGACGTCCATCACCATCGGCGCGACGGTCCCGTTGACCGGCCCGGCCGCGCCGGGCTACGACGAGATCGCGCCTGCGATGAATGCGGTGTTCAGCTGGGTCAACGCGCACGGTGGTGTCAACGGCCGCAAGATCCACTACACGTACCTCGACGACGGCTACAACCCGGCGAACACGGCCACGCTGACCCGCAAGCTCGTGTTGCAGGACAACATCTTCGCCGACGTCGGGTCGCTCGGGACGCCCACCCAGTCGGCCGTGCAGGGCTTCTTGAATACACAGAAGGTGCCCCAGCTCTTCATCGAATCGGGCTGCAACTGCTGGAGTAATTCGAAGTTCCCCTACAGCCTCGGCTGGCAGCCTCCGTACACGGTGGACGGCAAGATCCTGGGCGTCTACATCAAGGCGAACTTCGCAGGCAAGAAGATCGGCTACCTGTCCCAGGACGACGAGTTCGGGCAGGACGTCATCAAGGGCCTCGACATGGAGATCCCCTCCTCCGCCGTCGTCTCGCGCCAGACCTACGACGCGGCGACGCTGGCCGGTCCGCTGTCCAACCAGATGGCGGCCCTGAAGGCGGCGGGCGCCCAGGTGGTCGTGCTGGCCACAATCCCGGCGGCCACGGCGTTGGCGATGCTCCCCGCCGCTGTCATCGGCTACGCCCCGCAGTACGTGGTGGACAACGTCGGTGCCGACGCGCCGACGGTCGGTCCGCTGCTGGCCTCGTTCACCCAGAAAGGCGGCGGGACGGCAGCCCAGGCGGCTGCCGCCGGTGGCCTGCTCAACGGGGTGATCACCGATGCCTACTTCGCTCCCGAGTCCGACACGACCAACTCGTGGGTGCAGACGGAGAAGAAACTCCTGCAGCAGTACGCACCATCGGTGTACGCCAAGTATGGGCTTGACGGGAACACCCAGTACGGCATCGCGCTGGCCTACACGTTCGTCCAGGCATTGCATAAAGCGGGCAAGAACCTCACCCGACAGAGCCTGCTGGACGCAATCAACAACGACGGCAAGAGCTTCGTCACCCCAGGG
>DATCEZ010000300.1:0-9521 GCA_036509775.1 Acidimicrobiales bacterium | reverse complement strand
AACCTCGGCGGGGGTGGGCCCAACCCCTTCATTGAGATCCCCAATCGCGGCAAGCGCAGCGTCACCTGTGACCTGACAACGGACGGCGGTCGCGACGCCCTGGCCGCAATCGTCCGCACGGCTGACGTCTTCGTGACGTCGAACCTGGCGCCCATCCGGGCCAAGTTGCGCATCGACGTTGACGACATCCGGGCCATCAACCCCGACATCATCTACGTGCGTGGCACGGGATGGGGACCCGAAGGCCCGATGGCCGACGTCGGTGGCTACGACATGGCGTGCGGTTGGGCCAGTAGCGGTATGGCTTTCAAAATGACGCCGGGTGGCATCGAACCCCTGCCGCAACCACCCGCCTTCTTTGACCTCCAGGGGGCCAACACGATCGCTGGTGCCATCGGCTTCGCGCTCTTCAAGCGCGCCAACACGGGCGAGACCTCGGTCGTCGACGTGTCACTGCTGCACGTGGGCATGTGGGCGCTGTCGCCCGACATCACCGGCAGTCCGTACATGGGCGACATCGCGTCCTACGGCGACCGCACCATGGCGCCCAACCCGCTCGTCAACGGCTATGCCACCAAGGACGACCGCTGGATCTACTTCGTCTGCCTGCAGCCGGACCGCTTCTGGGACGAGTTCTGCACCCTTCTCGGCCGGACGGGCCTGATCACCGACGCCCGCTACGACAGCGCCGCCCATCGGTACGAGAACCGCTCCGCACTCGTCCACGAGCTCGACGAGGTCTTCAGCACGCTCACCCTTGACGATGTCAAGGAGAAGTTCACCGGGTTTAGCGGCGTGTGGGCCCCTGTGTTGCGTCCGTCCGAACTGCACACCCATCCCCAGGTCGACGCCAACGGCTTTCTCCCCTCGGTGACGGCGCACGATGGCAGCGACTACCGCATCGTGGCGGCGCCGGCGCACTTCTCGGGTCACGTCACCGCTCCCCCTGGACCCGCCCCGGAGTTGGGTCAGCACACCGAAGAGATCCTCCTTGAAGCGGGGCTCGACTGGGACGCCATCACAGCCCTGCGCGAATGCGGCGCCCTCGGCTGACCCCGTGCAACGGGTTAGGACGTGAGTTCGTCGACCAGGCCCCACGACAACGCCGTCGTGGCGTCGATCGTCTGCCCGGAGAACGCCAGCCACGCCGTCCGCAGGCGCCCGATCCGATGCGTCAGGCTGACCGTCCCGCCCGCGCCCGGAATCAGGCCGAGGCCGATCTCGGGCAGGGCGATCTGCGTGTCCGGCGGCGCCACCACCCAGTCGGTGAAGGCGGCGAGCTCAATGCCGGACCCCATGCACGCACCATGCAGGTACGTGACGGTTGACTTCTTTAGCCGGGAGAGCGTCCGCCCGACGCTGCGCTCCAACCGGATGACATGCGCCGTCGCCGGATCCGACCGGCTGCCGAACTCGTCGAGATCGCCGCCGGCGCAGAAGGCCGTGCCCTCGCCGCGCAGCTCGATCCGCGCCACGTCGCTCGTCGCCGCAGCCAACGTCAGCGCCTCCACCAGCTCGTCCCGCATTGCCGCGTCGAGGGCATTCATCCGTTCGGGGCGAGTCAGCGTGATGGAGAAGACGTCACCGTCTCGCTCGACCCTGATCCTGGGTCCCGGTGCCGGTCCCGGCACCTCTTCGGCCCGTACGGGACGAGTCGCCCGCCACGCCGCGAACTCCGGCCCGGACTGCAGGACCGAGTACGCGGCCGACTCGGCCACGAGACCCTCGCCCACCGAGAGGTGGTCCTGGCTCCTCAGCAACAGCGCCAAGGTGGCCGCGGTGATGGGATGTTCGGTGACGTTCGCCGCGATCCGGTCCAGCGCCGGATCGCCCTCGTCGACCACCACGTCGCACAGCCCGAGCCAGCGGTCGAGCACCGAACCGTGGTCCACGCCGACGACAACAAAGGGCAGGCTCGCCCGGTTCTCCTGCGGTGTGTCACCCGGATCGGCCAGACCGTCGTGCAGATCGACCAGGACCGCAGCGGTCCGCTCAGGACCAACCGCGCTGCGCAGCTCGGCGAGCAATGCTTCGGCGCTCAGAGGTTCGAGGATCGCGAGACGTTACCCTGCCGACGTGGACGACCTTCCGTTGGTGCGTTGGGCGAACAGCGGCGCCATGGCCTTGACGGGACTGCCCGACGAGCCTCTCGGACCGCCCGAGGGCCTGGTGGAGGGAGTGGCACACCTGGGACGGCCATTCCCCGGTCTGGACACCCTTGCCCTCCTGGGCGAGCGCGCCGCACTCATGGGACTCTGGCGGCGCGGCGCCACGAGCTGTGGCGGGAGTTGCCGATTGTTGCCCTGCGCCGACGGGTTCATGGCTGTGTCGCTTCCCCGCGACGAGGACATGGAGATGGTCCCCGCCTGGCTCGAGCTCGACGCACCGCCCGCCTCCATTCCGGCCGCGTGGTCCACCGTGGCCGCCAGCGTGCGCCACCGTGACCCCGACGTGTTGCGCCAGCGGGCCCAGCTGCTCGGGCTCCCGGTCGCCCTCGTCGGCGAAGCAACCCACTCCGGTGGCGCGCCCACCCGTCCCGGCGTCCTGGCGACGCGGCTCGGAGAGGCGCCACCGCGACCCGACGTCGCGGGCACACTCGTCATCGACCTCTCCGCGCTGTGGGCGGGCCCTCTGTGCGGCGACCTCCTGGCCGGGTCGGGCACCACGGTCATAAAGGTGGAGTCGGCGCAACGACCCGACGGTGCACGGCGCGGCGCCCGGGCTTTCTACGACCTCCTGAACGGTCGCAAGCGATCGGTCGCCCTCGACCTGCAGACGCCGCAAGGAGTCCGCATCCTCCATGAGCTCGTCCGACGAGCGGACGTCGTCATCGAAGCGAGTCGGCCGCGTGCGCTGGCGCAGTTCGGCCTCGACGCCCGCGACGCCGTCGCCGCGGACGGCCCTCAGATCTGGATCTCCATCACCGGCTACGGCCGCTCGGGCGAAGACGCCCACCGCGTTGCCTTCGGCGACGACGTCGCTGCGGCCGGCGGCCTCGTGACACAGGCCGCGGACGGTCCACTCTTCTGCGCCGACGCCATCGCCGATCCGCTCACTGGCCTCACGGCGGCGGCCGCCTGCCTCGACAAGCTCCACGCAGGGGGACGCTGGCTCCTCGACATCTCCATGGCCGCCGTCAGCGCCGGGCTCGCTGGCCCCACCCTGCCGGTGCTCGCCGACGGCCTCACCGTCGCGGACCCGCACGCGCGCCAGGTCGCGAAGCGGGCACCGGACCTCGGAGCCGACACGGCGCACGTCCTGGCCGACCTCGGCATCGACGGCTGAACGCCGGCAACGCGCCAGCGCACCCAGAGCCCCGCCCCGTCGAAGACGCAGCCCGTCAGCTCCAGGCCAGGTTTTTCACCTCCGTGAAGTCCTCCAGCCCGTGGCGGCCCCACTCGCGGCCCAGCCCGGACTGCTTGTACCCGCCGAAGGCCCCGCTCTGCCCGATGCCGGTGAATGTCGACCCCCACCCGGGGCCCTGGCCACCGCCGGGACCAACGTCGGCCAGCGGTTCGGCGCCCACCTTCTGCACCGTCACGAGGCCGGCCCGGATCTGCCGGGCGACGTTGAACGCCCGGGAGTCCGATGTCGACACGACGCCCCCGCCCAGGCCGTAGATGGAGTCGTTGGCCAACCGCACCGCGTCCTCGTCCGAGCCCGAGTACGGCACCACCGTGAGCACCGGCCCGAAGATCTCTTCCTGGGCGATGCGCAGGTCATTGCGGCTCACGAAGACGGTCGGCTCGAAGTAAAAGCCCCTGTCCATTCCCTCGGGTCGCTTCCCGCCACACAGCAACTCGGCGCCCTGTTCGAGCCCCGACGCCACGTAGCCCTCGACCCGCGCCCGCTGTTGCTCGCGGATGAGCGGTCCCAACACGGTGCCCTCGGCACGAGGGTCGCCGATCGTGATCATCGGCCGCATTGCCTCCAAGCCTTCCTTGTAGGCGTCGAGGAGGTGCTCGGGTAACAGCACCCGCGTATGGATCACACAGCCCTGACCACAGTGCATAAGGACCTGTCCGAAACCGATGGAGCGGGCGTAGTCCTCACCCACGTCACCGAGCACCACCGTGGCGCTCTTGCCACCGAGCTCGAGCTGCACCCTCTTCACCGTCCCGGACGCGGACGCCATGATGCGGCGCCCGGTCGCCGTCGACCCCGTGAAGGTGACCATGTCGACCATCGGGTTCGACGTCAGCTCGTCGCCGACCTCCCCGTGCCCGGTGATCACGTTGAGGACACCAGGCGGAATGCCCGCCTCCGCCGCGGCCTCGGCGATCATCATGGCGTCGAGCGGGGTCCACGGGTGCGGCTTCAGCACCACCGTGCAGCCGACCGCCAAGGCGGGAGCCACCTTGACCACGTTCAGCATGAAGGGGAAGTTGAACGGGGTGATGGCGGCGACCACGCCAATCGGCTCGCGCACAATGGCACTGCCGCCGAGCCCCGTCGGGCCGCCGGTCGGCATGGCGTTCTCGACCCACGGGAACGAATGCTCGACGATGGCCGCGTTCGAGCGCAGCATGCCGATCGACCCGGCTCCCTGCACAGCGTCGGTGAGGAAGCCTGTCGATCCCGTCTCGGCGATGATCAGCTCGCGCAGATCCCCGGCCCGTGCTTCGAGGATCTCGGCCATGGCGATCAACCTGGCGGCGCGCTCGGCCGGCTTCATGTAGGGCCACGGTCCCTCGTCGAAGGCGTGCCGCGCCGCCTCAATGGCCCGCACCGCCGTCTTCGTCGAGGCCTCGGGGACGGATCCGATCACCTCCTCCGTGGCGGGGTCCAGCACCTCTATGGAGCCCGACGCCCCCTCGGACGTCCATGCCCCGTCAATGAACAGCTCGTAGTTCCAGCTCATCCGGTCCTCTCCATCTTCTTGTGCATGTCCAACTCCGCGTGCGCATCCATCGCCATCCGGCTCACACGTCCCAGCTCAGCTCGAGCCGGTCGATCCCGTACAGACCCCCACCGTGCTCGGTGACGTCGACCCCGGGCGTCAGCCAGTACGTCGGGATGGCCCGGTGCCATTCCTCCAACGCCACCCGCAGCTCTCGCCGGGCAAGATGCGATCCGAGACACCGGTGCGGTCCCGCCCCGAACGCGACATGGTTGTTGACTGCACGATCGAAGCGCACTGTCGCTGCATCGTCGCCGAAGACGTCGGGGTCACGAGTCGCCCCGCACAGCGGAGCAAACACCATGTCGCCCTTCTTCAGTGGGCAGCCATGGAAGTCGGTGTCCCGCATCACCTTGCGCGAGGGCGCGACGAAGGCGAACTGGCGGAGGAACTCCTCCACCGCGGCCGGCACGACCGACGAGTCCGCAGCAATGCGCCCGCGATCGTCCGGATGCGTCGCCAGGTGCCAGAACGCATAGCTCAGCTGAATGGAGACGGTGTCGAGCCCGGCCATGAACATGAGAAGGCACCACGACAGCAGGTCCTCGTGTGCAATGGGCTGCCCGTCAATGCGCCACGACAACGACGCCGACAACAGATCGTCGGCTGGCGCCCGCCGCTTCTCCTCGAGCAACTCCGCGAAGTAGCCCATCACGGCCATCATCGCCTCGAACGCACCCGTCCGTTCCGGGTCATCCCCCGCCGCAGGATGCAGGATCGCATGCTCCCAGGCCAGGAATTGCTCCAGCCCCTCGGCCGGCAGGCCCATCAGCTCCATGAAGATCGTCGTCGGATAACGCCAGGCGAAGTCGCGCAGGAAGTCGCAATGACCGGCTCCGGCGATCTCCCGGACCAACTCGACGCAGCGCTCGCGGACCCTGTCTTCCAGCCGCTCCATGGCTCGGGGCGCAAAATGTGGTGCCAACAGCTGCCGCCACACGGTGTGCTCGGGCGGGTCGAGCATCTCGGGGATCCACTTGTACGGCGGGTCGGGATCGTGCACGGTGACCACCGTGCTCGAGAAGACGTCCGGATGCTGCAGCGCCTCCCGGATCAACGCGGCGTTGGTCAGCACCCAGAAGCCGTCGCCGTACGTGCTGCGCACGAAGGGGTGCTCGGCCCGCAGACCGTCGATCTCCTCGGCGTGGGACAGGACAGGTCCGGTGGTGGCCTCGTTGAAGGCGCAGACCGGGTACCCCTCGTCCATTCCCACCCCTTCCCCTATTGAGGACACTCTGTTTGCACAGTATCGAACTTCGGGCAGGGCCGCGCCAGTCCGGGCCGGCCGCTTCCGGCGGGTGTGACGCCCGACCGCCCCGATTACGGTGACGTCTGCTCGACCTCACGATTGGAGACGACGTGGCCATCGCCAACGACATCAGCGCACCCCTGCAACACGCGGATCAGTTCTTCATCGGCGGGGAGTGGGTGAAGCCGTCGTCGAACGACATGATCGACGTGATCGACTCCACCAGCGAGCAGCTCTTCTTCAGCGTGGCCGAGGCGAAGGAGCCCGACATGGCTCGCGCCGTCGGTGCCGCTCGCCAGGCCTTCGACCAGGGACCGTGGCCGCGCCTCAGCCACGAACAGCGGGCCGAGTACCTACGCGCCATCGCCACCGAGCTGGAGAAGCGCACCGAGGACCTGGGCCAGATCTGGCCCCGTGAGTCCGGCGTCCTGCACGCCGTCGCCAAGGGATCCGTCGCCGGCGCCTCGGCGACGTTCAACTACTACGCCGGGCTGGCCCAGACGTTTCCCTTCGAGGAAGAGGCCCGGCCCAGCATGGGCGGCAAGTTCGGTCTCCTCGTGCGCGAGCCCGTCGGTGTCGTGGGCGCGATCATCCCCTGGAACGCCCCCCTCGGTCTCATCACCTACAAAATCGCCCCCGCCCTCCTGGCCGGTTGCACGGTCATCCTCAAGGCTTCACCAGAAGCGCCGGGCGAGGCCTACGTCATGGCCGAGATCGCCGAAGCGGTCGGCCTCCCTCCGGGTGTCCTCAATGTCGTGACAGCCGACCGGGAAGTCTCCGAACTGTTGGTGCGCGACCCCCGCGTCGACAAAATCACCTTCACCGGTTCGACGGTGGCGGGGCGGAAGATCGCCGCAATCTGCGGGGAGCGGATCGCCCGCTGCACCCTGGAGCTGGGCGGCAAGTCCGCCGCCGTCATTCTCGATGACATGGACCTGGCCACTGCGGCCGCCTCACTGGCCCGCTCCGAGTGTTTCCTGACCGGACAGGTCTGCTCCTCGCTGACGAGGATCGTCGTCAGTCAGAACCGCCACGACGAGCTGGTCGACGCCCTGGCTGGCATCTTCTCCCAGGTGCAGGTCGGCGACCCCTTCGACGCCCAGACCCACATGGGCCCCCTGGTCGCAGAGCGGCAGCGTGACAGGGTCGAGGGCTATATCGCCAAGGGCGTGGCGGAGGGAGCCACGCTGGCGGCCGGCGGCGGACGGCCGAAGCACCTCGACCGCGGATGGTTCATTGAGCCCACCGTCTTCGGCAACGTCGATAACTCCTCGACGATCGCGCAGGAAGAGATCTTCGGGCCCGTGCTGAGCGTGATCCCGGCCAAGGACGAGCAGGACGCCGTTGCCATCGCCAACGACACCATCTACGGGCTCAACGCGTCCGTCTTCACCAATGACGTGGAGCGGGCACGGGACGTCGCCCGCCAGCTGCGCTCCGGCACTGTCGGTCACAACGCGTTCCGCACCGATTTCGGCATTGCGTTCGGCGGCTTCAAGCAGTCCGGCATCGGCCGCGAGGGCGGGACCGAGGGGCTGCACCCCTTCTTGGAGACGAAGACGGTCATCCTCGAAGGTCGGCCCGCCGCGTACGGCACCGCCTGAGCCCGCATCCCTGAATTCGGGCTGACCAGGCCCGGTTGGCGCCCCGCACACGCATCGGGAAAGCTGCGGCGGTCACGCACGCAGGGGAGGGATCCAGTTGTCAGAAATCATGGAGGGTGTTCGCATCCTTGAGGTCGCCGAGCACACGTTCGTGCCGGCGGCATCCGCCATCCTGGCCGACTGGGGCGCCGAGGTCATCAAGGTCGAGCACCCCGAGCGCGGCGACGCCATGCGCGGGCTCGCCTCCAGCGGTGTCATGCCCTCCATGGGAGCCGTGCACGTGTTGTTGGAGCACTCCAACCGCGGCAAGAAGAGCATCGGCATCGACGTCAGCACGGAGAAGGGCCTCGACCTCATCTACCGGCTGGCCGCCACGTGCGACGTCTTCCTGACGAACAAGGTGCCCGCGGTCAGGAAGAAGCTGCACATTGAGCTCGAGGACATCAAGGCCCACAACCCCAACATCATTTACGTGGCCGGCACCGGTGCCGGTGAGCGCGGGCCCGAGGCAGACCGGGGCGGCTACGACTTCTTGAGTTACTGGTGCCGGGCGGGCAGCGCCATGGGGACGACGCCCACCGACGTCGACTACCTGGCCGGACAGCCGGGACCGGGCTACGGCGACTCCATCGGCGGCATGACCATCGCCGGCGGCATCCTCGGCGCGCTCTTCCACCGCGAGCGCACGGGCGAGGCCCTGCCTCTCGACGTCTCGCTGCTCGGCGTGGGCATGTGGGCCATGAGCCCCGCCATCGCCCTGTCGCTCCAGCTCGACATGCCCTGGCGGCCCGGACCCAGCAAGGGCGGCGGCCCCGGGCTGCCAAACCCCTTGGTGGGCACCTACCTCACCCAGGACAACCGGTTCCTGGCCTTCTCGTGTCTCCAGGGCTTCCGCTACTGGCCGAGCGCCTGCCGGGTCATCGGCCGCGAGGAGTTGATCACCGACGCGCGGTTCTCCTCCCACGAGCAGTTGGCGGCCAACGCACGAGAGGCACGCGCCATCCTCAAGGAGACCTTCGGGTCGGCGCCCCTGAGCGAGTGGCGGGAGCGCCTCGCCGACTTCGAGGGCCAGTGGGCCGTGGCCCAGGACAGCATCGAGGTCACGAAGGACGTGCAGGTCGAGGCCAACGGCTACCTCGGCCAGACTGCCACCGCCGACGGCACGCCCTTCACCCTCGTCACCACGCCGGTGCAGTTCGCCGGGGTGCCGGCTGCACCCAAGCGGTCACCGGAGTTCAACGAGCACTGCGAGGAGATCCTCGCCGGCATCGACTGCAGCGAAGAGGAGATGATCGAGCTCAAGGTGGCCGGGGTCCTCGCCTGATGGATCCCGCGCCGTGACCCGATGAGCGGACCCCACACCACGGCCGTGCTCTTCGTCGAGTGCCAGCGTGGCGTCATCGGGGACCTCTCGGTGCTCCCGGCCCTCGCCGAAGCGGCCCAGCCGGCGCTGGCCGCCATGGCCCACCTGGCTGCCGGGGCCCGCCGCGCCGGCGTGCAGGTGGTGCACTTGACCTACCTGCCCCTGGCGGAAGGGCGCTCGGCCAGCCAGCGCTCCCCTCTCATGCGCGCCACCGCGTCGACGGCGGCCTGGCGGGACTCCGACGCCGCCCTCGACATCGTGCCCGACATCGGGCTCGGCCCCGATGACCTCGTCCTGCCACGCCACCAGGGCATCTCGCCGGTGCACCGCACCGAGGTGCTCGCGGTGCTGCGCAACATGGGCATGGACGAAGTCGTGGTGGCCGGCGTGTCGACCAATCTGGCC
>DATCEZ010000299.1:0-12642 GCA_036509775.1 Acidimicrobiales bacterium | reverse complement strand
ACGTTCTTCGGCAGCACCGGCAGCATCGTGCTCAACAAGCCGATCATCGGCATGATCACAGGACCCAGCGGCGGCGGGTACTTCCTGGTCGCCTCGGACGGGGGCATCTTCAGTTACGGCACTGCCCCCTTCTTCGGCTCGCTCGGCGGCCAGGCCATTAAGCACCCGATCGTGGCGGCGGCGGCCACGCCGACCGACAACGGGTACTGGTTCACCGACACGGCGGGCTTGGTGTCGAACTTCGGGTCGGCCAACTACTACGGCTCCGCGCCCCCGAACCTGTTCCGGCCGATCGTCGGCATGGCGGAGGCGCCCGGCAACGGATCCTTCGTCGGAAGTATCGTTCCCTCGGGTTCCTTCGGGTACGACATCAGCACGTTCCAGTGCGGGTCCCTCCCGCCGCCACCCCACCAGATCGGCATCGTCCAGGTCGACGGCGTCTCCTCGGGTGCCACCAACCCCTGCCTGAGCCAAGAAGCGCAATGGGCCGGCGGCGGGCTGAACCTCTACACCTTCTTGACTTTCGGGACCTCGTCGACCGCCGAGCCGGGATGCACCGACTCCGTCGGAGCCTGCAACGCCGGCTATCAGGCAGGCATCAACGCCTACAACGACGCAGTCGCGGCCGGGGTCAACGTCGCCGTACCCTGGTGGCTCGACGTCGAGAATCCCCCGCCCAACCTTCCCCAGTGGTCAGGCAACACACAACTGAACGCCGACTTCGTCCAAGGCGCACTCAACGCGCTCCACGAGACCGAGGGCGTGGCCGACGTCGGCATCTACGCCAGCCCAGGCGTCTGGAACAGCATTCTGGGGACCTACTCGCCGTCCGTGCCGTTTTGGATGGCCGACTACCTGAACTCGCCCAGCGGCCCGGGCTCGTGCGCCGACTACCAGAACTGGGTGGTCAACCATGGCGAGCACCTGCCCGGACCACCGGCGATCGTGCAGTACAACAGTACGCAGTTCGACGACGACTACGCCTGCTAGCGCCTCTCCAGGCGCAGTGCGCTACGAGTGGCGTGCGCCGTTCGAGAACATCGACCTCAACGCCCTCCACGCCGAAGGGTTCGACCATCCCCTGCTCACCATCGACTGGCGCACGCAGGTCGAGCAACACAGTCTCGGCTGGGTCTGCGCCTTCGAGGACGATCGCCTCATCGGATTCGTCAACGTGGCCTGGGACGGCGGCGTGCATGCCTTCGTGGTCGACACCCTCGTCGCTGGTGATCGACGACACAGCGGCATCGGCCGCCGGCTCCTCGAACTCGTCCAGCAGGAGAGCCGCGCCGCCGGCTGCAAATGGCTCCACGTCGACTTCGAAGAGGAGCTGCGCGACTTCTACTTCGGCGCCTGTGGCTTTACGGCCACCCCGGCCGGACTGATCGCCCTGGACTGACCATCTTGGGCTGACCGCCCTGGGCTCACTGCTCACGAACGCGCCGCCAACAGGGCGCGCAGCGTGTCGGCATTGTCCTGGACCGTCCGCTCGGAGTCGAGGGCGAGGTCGATGTCGTGGGGCGGCACCCAGGCCGATCTGGCCTGCTCCACGTGGTCCCAGTCCAGCTCGCACCAGTTCGGGATCGCCCTCTGCCGACCCTCGACCCGGGAACGGTGCAGCGCGGCGTCCCCACACGACGTCATGACCACCACGGCGGCGGATCCTTCCTCCAACGCCACCTGACGAGTCCCGTCCACCTCGGGCTGCCGGGCGACGCCGTCGAGCACGACAGAGGAACCCAGCCTGAGTTGGGAACGGGCCAGGGCCCACAGCACCGACCAACCGACACCACGGTGTCCCCGCACCCCCATGACGTCGAGTGCCTCCTGCACCTCAGGGAAGGGCCGCAAGCCGCTCATCGCCCAGTCGTGGCCGAGGACGGGCGCACCCAGCGCCTGCCCGGCCACCTCGGCCATGGTCGACTTCCCCGACCCCGGCAGGCCCGTGATCAGGACCAGGAGCACGACGCACCACCTCCACCCACACCCTCATGCTCATCCTCATTCGAAAGGTGGAGATCCTGCCGCCCCGAATGCTGCTTTTGGCCCATGAGGTGCCGGCTGCCATCCCGTAGCGTTGCCGCCAGGCCGACGGCACCAGCCGACGGCAGGCGAGGGAGTTCCCATGACCGTGCAGAGTGCAGCGCTGCGTGCGCTGTGGCAGAGGGGCGCGGTGGCCGCTGTCCTCGTGATCGCAGCCCTGGTGACCGCAGCCTCGGCCCGACCGGTCCCCGTCGCGACCACCGCCTCCAGCTGAGCAACGAGCAGCGCACTCCGGCACGTCCGGCGGGTCTCACCCGGGCGGCAACTTCTCCCAGACCGACACGTGCGAGGCGCTCTCGCCGGTGAAGGGCGAGCGTCTCCAATCGCTCCACCGCTCACGCAGGCGCATGCCGCCGATCCGGGCCATCAGGTCGAGCTCGGCGGGCCAGACGTAGCGGTAGGGCAAGGAGAAAGTCTCGGCCCGGCCGGCACCGACCCAGTAGTGATGTGACACGCCGAGTTGTTGGGCCACATCGAAGGTGTCGAAGCCCACGCGGTCGGGTGTCACGTCGAAGGCCAGCGTCGTCTCCCCTGGCGGCAGCTTCCGCAACGGTGGGATCCCGACTTCAATGACGAAGCAACCTCCCGGTTCGAGGTGACGCCCGACGTTGACGAAGCACGCCACCTGATCGTCCTGGCTCGTGAGGTTCCCGATGGTGTTGAAGACGAGGTAGGCCAGGCGGAACGCGCCGGGCACCACGGTGGTGGCGAAGTCACCGATGGTCACGCCGACGTCGCCCGCCCCGGGCTTCTCCCGCAGCCGGGCCACCATGTCGGGTGACAGGTCGATCCCGTGGACCGGCACGCCACGGGCCGCCAGCGGCAGTGCAATGCGGCCGGTGCCGATGCCCAGCTCGAGGGCGGCACCGTCCCCGGCCAGATCAGCCAGGAAGTCGACCGTCACGTTCACGACCGCCGGGTCGAACATAGGCGACTCGTCGTCGTCGTAGTTCTCGGCGATCGACCCGTCGAAGTAGTCCTTCCGCACCCGAACACTGTGCCAGGCCATCGTGGCCCGGCGCCCGGCTACGGGCTAATCGGTCTTGACCACCAAGACCGCACAGTGGGCACCGTGCGCTACGGAGTTCGGCACGCTGCCGAGATAGCGCCGTTGCATCCCCTTGCTCCCCACGACGATCAGATCGGCGCCCACCTCGACGGCCGTGGCCAAAATGACGTCGTCGGGGTTGCCCTGCGCCCCGTGCGCCTCAGCCACCAGGCCGTCCCCGAAGTTCGCGATGGCCTCTTCGCCCACGGCTCGGGCGCTCTCCTCGGCGAGGGCCTGGCCGGCGCCCGAGTCGACCATGGCCACTCCGGACGCGGCGCCCATGCCGGGGCGCGGCGCACGGAAGGCCGTCACGATGTGGAGTGCCGCGCCCAGCGAACGGGCCAATTCGGCCGCGGACTGGACCGCCTTGTCAGCGGTGGGCGACCCGTCCGAGCCGACCACCAGTGTCTTGTACATCGCGCTACCCCTTGTTCGCCGAGAGCGTCAGCGTACCCCGGGGTCGCACGGACCCGTCCGACCTGCTGTCCGAGGAGGATGGGCGGCGAGGAGGACGGGCAAAAGGGTCATGCGGTGAGACGTGAGCGGTAGCGTCCTTCCATGGCGGCGTTCGCAGACGTCGAACGGATGATGTCCGTTCTGCCCGAGGTGACCGAGGCCGAGCGGCACGGCAATCGGACCTGGTTCGTGCGTGGCAAGGCGTTTGCCTGGGAACGACCGTTCTCGAAAGCGGACCTGAAGCGCTTCGGCGACACGCCCCCGCCTACCGGCCCGATCCTCGCCCTGCGCACCGCCGACCTGGCCGACAAGGGCGCGCTTCTGGCGACCGGCGCCAAGGGATTCTTCACGATCCCTCATTTCGAGGGCTACGCCGCCGTCCTCGTGCAGCTACGAACGGCCACCAAGAAGCCCCTGCGTGAGGCGGTCGAGGATGCCTGGCTTGCCTGTGCGCCCGAGGCCCTGGGCCGTGTGTTCCTCGACGGCGCCTGACCCTCCCTCGGCCCGGCGCGGCACCCCGTAGGAATCGTTGAAGCGGAGCAACACGAAGCGGTCCTCCGAGGGCACCCACTCCCACTCGGTCATGGACGCATGCACAATGCGCACCCAGCCCCGGCGGTAGACCTCCGGCGCCACGCCGAGGAAGGCGATCATCGTCGCCTCGATCACGCCCGCGTGGACGGCCGCCACGACCAGCTCGCCCGGATGCTCGCGCACGACGGCACGGACCGCTCCCGATGCCCGCTGCACGAACTCGGACCAGCTTTCGCCGCCCGGCGCAATCGGCACGGTCGGGTCACGGTCCCAATCGGGCACACCGAAAGCCTCGACCATGGCGCTCCACTCCATGCCGTCACAGTCCCCCGGATGCAGTTCGCACAGGTCACAGCGCTCACGCACCGGGCCCAGCGCCGTCGGTCCCGAGCCGACGACGGGCCGCAGCCGCTCAGCCGTCTCCGTCGCCCGCGGCAACACCGACGAATAGAGGGCCGTTGCCTTCCTCAATTCCCCACTCTCGTAGAGACGATCGGTCAGCGCCGCCACCTGGGCGCGGCCTAGGTCGGTCAACCCGGTGCACCCCTTCGGGCCGCCGATGACGTGATTCAGGTTGCACTCCGCCTCGCCGTGACGGACCAGCACAATGCGGGATGCGCCCTCCTCGGGCGGGAAGATCCGCAGGACGCCCGCCTCGGCGCGTTCCTTCCCCTGGCCGGTCTCGGCCTGACGCTCGTCCTCGCTCACGCCAGGTTGCCGACGAAGTGCTCCAGCTGGCGCAACGTCCGGCACTCCACCACCTCGTCACAGTGCGCGGCGTACTCCCCGACAATCGAATCGCCCGAGCCCCAGTAGTCACGCGGCTCGGGATTGAGCCAGTAGACGCGGCGTGCCCGCGCCTGCAGGTCCTCGACCACCCACGAAGCCGACGCGTGGTAGTTGTTCCGCGCATCGCCCAGGATGATCACACTCGAGCGCGAGGTCACCTGGTCGCCCCAACGCCGGTGGAATTCAGTGAGCGCGTGGCCGTAGTCGGAGTGCCCATCCACCCAGATCACGTCCGCCTCCAAGTTGATGCGGGCCACCGCTTCGGCCGGGTCCACCACGCCCTCGAAGAAGCGCGTCACCTCGTCGATCCCGTCGACGAAGACGAAGCTGCGCACCTTGGAGAACTGCGACGAAATGGCGTAGACGAGGTGGAGGGTGAAGCGGGCGAAGCTGGCCACCGAGCCCGAAATATCGGCGATCACGAAGATCTCGGGCTTGGCCGGCCGCGGGTGCCGGAAGCGCGGCTCAATCGGCACCCCGCCGGTCGACAGCGAACGACGCACCGTGGCCCGGAAGTCGAGCGGGCCCTTGCGCCCGTGGCGGCGCTTGCGGGCCAGGCGGACCGCCAGCTTGCGCGACAACGGCTGGAGCACGCGGTGCAAGGTAGCCAGCTCCTCGCGGGTGGCGTGCATGACGTCAATGTCCTCGGGCAAGGGCTTGCGCACCGAGCGCGCCAGTGCCTCGACGCCGCGGTCCTCCACCAGTCGCTGGCGGATCTCCGTCTCGACCGACCGACGGAACTTGTCGATGCGCGCCTTGAACTCGTCGGCAGCCAGCCGCTCCTCCAAATCGGTGAGGGAGCCGCCGGCCGCCCCGGCCTGCGCCTGGGCCATCAGGCGCTCCAGGACCGCGTCCAGATCGAGGTTCCGCAGCGTGCGGTACAGGTAGTAGGTGCCGCCGACCGGGCGTCCGGGCTCCATGCCGGCATAGCGGTCCACCGCATTGCGGGCCACCATGTTCATGAGGCCGGCGTCGGCGGACAGGAGCGACTTAAAGAGCATCTCGGCCAGCTCTTCGGGCGTCATGCCCTCACCACCGCCGCCGCTCTGCCAGGATCGCCGCTGCCCCTGCCCGTCGGCCTGGCCCGAGGGCTGCTCGGCGTCGAGACCGCCCTCCTCGTTCCCTTCCTCGCCTTCGGCGCCCCTGCGGCCGCCGGCCCGCACGGCGAAGAACACCTCGAAGGCGGTCTCGAAGGCGCGCCAGTGTGAGGAGGACTTCACCAGCGTGGCCGCCAGCGCGTACTTCAGCGCCTCACGGTCCTCCAGCGGAATGTGCTTGACCGCCTCAGCGGCATCGAGGTGCTCAGTCAGCGAGACGGGCAGCCCGGAGCGGCGCAGTTCGGTGACGAAGCCGGAGAGGAGGTCGAGCACGGGGTCAGCCCGGCGACGCCGACAGCAGCTCCTTGGAGGCCCGCTCAATGTCGGCTTGATACTTCAACAGGATGTTCAGCGTCTCCTTAGCCCCGGCGGCGTCGATCGTCTCTACCCCGAGCAGCACGAGGGTGCGCGCCCAGTCGATGGTCTCGGATACCGAGGGTGCCTTGCGCAGCTCCAGGGTGCGCAGCGAGCGCACGATACGAGCCACCTGGTCGGCCAGCTCCTCGCTGATGCCCGGCACCTTGGTCCGCACGATCTCGCGCTCGCGCTCGAGGTCTGGGTAGTCGATGTGCAGGTAGAGACAGCGGCGCTTAAGCGCCTCCGAAAGCTCGCGCGTGTTGTTGGACGTGAGGAACACCATGGGCAGTTGCGTCGCCCGCACGGTACCGAGCTCGGGGATCGACACCTGGTACTCCGAAAGGATCTCGAGCAGGAGCGCCTCCGTTTCGAGCTCGACGCGGTCGACCTCGTCGACCAGGAGTACGACCGGCTCTGTGGCGCGGATCGCCTCGAGGAGCGGACGTGTCAGCAAGAACTCCTCCGAAAAGATGTCCTCCTCGAGCTCGGACCAACTCGGGCCCTCTTCCTCGGACTTGCCGTGCTCCCCGGCCTGAATCCGCAGCAGCTGCTTGCGGTAGTTCCACTCGTACAGGGCCTTGGACTCGTCAAGCCCCTCGTAGCACTGCAGCCGGATGAGGCGCGCTCCCGTGAGCTCGGCCACCGACTTGGCCAGCTGCGTCTTGCCCGTCCCAGCGGGACCCTCGACCAGCACCGGCTTGGCCAGGCGGTCGGCCAGGTAGACGACACCACTGATGGACTCGTCGGCCAGGTAGCCGACCTGGGCGAGGCCGCCCCGCACCGCGTCCAAGGACTCGAACCGGGGGGGACCGCCTTCCGGCAGGCCCAATGCTGCGTTCCCGTTGCTCACCGACGCACCTGCCCATCACCACGCACGATCCACTTCAACGTCGTCAGCTCCTTCACTCCCATCGGTCCACGGGCATGGAGCTTCTGGGTGGAGATGCCCACCTCCGCCCCGAGCCCCAATTCCTCGCCGTCGACGAAGCGCGTCGACGCGTTCACCAACACCGCCGCCCCGTCCACCTCGGCCACGAAGCGGTCGGCCACGGCCACGTCGGAGGTCACGATCGCCTCGGAGTGGCCCGAGCTGTACCGCGCAATGTGCTCAATCGCCTCCCCGACGTCGTCGACCATGCCGATGGCCACGACGGGCCCCAGGAATTCGGTCGAAAAATCGCTCTCGAGGGCCGGCACCGCGCTGGGCACGTGGGCCCGCACCCGCTCGTCGGCCCGGATCTCGACGCCGGCTGTGGCCAGCGACTCCGCCAGCCGGGGCAGGAAGTCGGCTGCCACCGCCGAGTGCACCAGCATCGTCTCGACCGCGTTGCAGACACCGAAGCGATGTGTCTTGGCGTTGACCGCCAGCTCCAGGGCCATGGCGAGGTCGGCCGCGCCATCGATGTAGATGTGGCAGTTGCCGTCGCCGTCGAGGACGTAGGGCACGGTGGCGTGCTCAATCAAGGAGGCGATCAGCGCCTGCCCACCGCGCGGGATCAGGCAGTCGATGTAGCCACGCAGCCGCATGAAGGCTGTGGCCGTCTCGTGCGACGTGTCCTCCACCAGGGCGACGGCATCTTCGGGGAGACCCGCCTTCACGGCGGCCCGGCGCAGCAAGCCGACGATGGCCGTGTTGGAAGCGATGGCCGACGACGAGCCGCGCAGGAACGCAGCATTCCCGGACTTGAGGCACAATCCGGCGGCGTCGCTCGTGACGTTGGGCCGGTTCTCGTAAATCACCCCGACCACGCCGAGGGGGACCCGCACCCGCGAGACCCGCAGGCCATTGGGTCGCACCCAGCCTTCCGTCACCTCGCCGACCGGGTCCGACAGTCCCGCCACCTTGCGTAATCCGGCAGCCATGCTCCGGACCCGGTCCTCGGTCAGGCGTAACCGGTCCCGGGCCGCCTCCACCATGCCGTCGGCTTCGGCCCGCTCCAGGTCGACTCGATTGGCCTCGACCAGCGTCGCCCACTCCTCTTCGAGGAGGTCTGCGGCCAACCGCAGGGCGTCGTCCCGGACCGAGCTCGGCGCCCTCGCCACCACCCGGGCGGCCGAACGGACGCGGCCCGCGAGCTGCTCCAACGCGGGCGAGGTCATCGGTTCAGGTTACAAGGACCAGGTCATCACGATGAACGACGACCTGGCTGCGCCGTCCCATCCACTCCGACGCCCGTTCCGCATGCACCCGGACCAGGCCCTTGGCGAAGACCTGCCCGTCGGGGCCGGAGATCTCCACCGCGTCGTCGGCCCGGAAGGAGCCGGTCGCCCCGGTGACCCCGGCAGCCAGGAGGGACCGCCCACGGCCGGTGAGTGCCACTCGTGCGCCCTCGTCCACCGTCAGTCCGCCACTGGAGCCCAGCGCGAAGGCGATCCAGAGCTTGCGAGCCGACAGGCGGCTCTCCCGGGCCCGGAACACCGTCCCGACGCCAGCTTCGTCGGCCAGGGCGGCCTTCAGTACGCCGGGGCGGGCGGCGTCGGCGATCACCGTCTGGACGCCCGACCAGGTGGCGATCTTGGCCGCCGCCAGCTTCGATGCCATGCCGCCGCTGCCCTCGGCGCTGCCGGGCCCCCCGGCCAGTCGCTCGAGCTCCTGATCGATCTCCACGACCTCTTCGATGAGGGAGGCCTCCGTATCACGCCGAGGGTCGGCCGTGAGGAGACCAGACGTGTCGGTGAGCAGCAGCAACAGCTGCGCACCGACCAAATGCGCCACCAGGGCGGCCAGCCGATCGTTGTCGCCGAAGCGAATCTCCTCGTCCGCCACGGCGTCGTTCTCGTTGACCACCGGGACGACCCCCAGAGCCGCCAGGTGCCGCAAGGTGCCCCGAGCGTGGAGGTACTGGGTGCGATTGACGAAGTCGAGGGGAGCCAGCAGCACCTGGCCGGCCAAGAGCCCGTGTGGGTCGAAGCCCTCCTGCCACAGCCGCATCATCCTGTGCTGACCCACGGCGGACACCGCTTGGAGGACGGCGGGGTCTGAAGGCCGTTGCCGGCCGCGGTCGAGCGCTTCCCAGCCGGCGGAGATTGCGCCGGACGAGACGACGACGACGGTATGCCCGGCCGCATGGGCGGAGGCCACCTCTCCGCAGAGCCGGCTCACTGTCTCGCCGGTCACCGAGGACGAGCCCACCTTGACGACGGCGATCACTGGTCTTCTCCCCACGTGAACGTCATGGCACCGACCGTGATCTCGTCTCCGTCGTGCGCACCTGCCCGGGCCAGGGCGCGATCGACACCGAGACGCCGCAGACGTCGGACGACCTCGGCCTGGGCCCCTTCATCGGTGAGGTCCGACAGCGCAACGGCCCGCTCCGCCGCCCGGCCCTGCACCACCCATGCACCCGACCCGGTCCGCTGCACGGCGACGCCCTCCGGAACGGGGCGGTGCACCACGATCTCGCTCGTGGTGGCCACGGCGGCTTCGGCACGTGCCTCCTGGACCATGGGTGCCAGCCGTTCCACCAGTGCCGACACCCCGGAACTGGCCGCCACCGAGAGCGCCATGTCACAGACCTGCTCGTCGTCATCGCCGAGGTCGCTCTTGCTACCCACCACGATCCGAGGGCGGTCGAGCAGCTCGGGGCGGTACGACCCGAGCTCGGAGAGCAGAATGCGCCGCTGCTCCGCCGGGGACACCCCGCCCGCATCGGGCGCACCGAGGTCGAGGAGCACGACGAGCACGCGGGCGCGCTCAATGTGGCGTAAGAACTGGTGGCCCAGGCCCTTGCCCTCCGCTGCGCCCTCCACCAGACCGGGAATGTCGGCCATGACGAACTCAGTCCCGTCCCGCAGGCCGCCGATCCGGACGACGCCGAGATGCGGTTCGAGAGTGGTGAACGGATAGTCGGCGATTTTGGGCTTCGCTGCAGACACCGTCGAGATCAACGTGGACTTGCCGGCATTGGGAAAGCCGACCAGGGCGACGTCGGCCATGAGCTTGAGCTCCATGTCCAGCCAGAACTCCTGGCCCTTCTCAGCCTGTTCAGCAAAGGCGGGAGCGCGGCGGCGGTTGGAGAGAAAGCGCGCGTTGCCGCGCCCACCCTGCCCGCCTTCAGCCACCATGAAGCGGGCGCCCTCCACATCGAGGTCGCACACCACCGCCCCTGTTCGCTCGCGCACGACCGTGCCGACAGGCACGGGCACCACGAGGTCCTTCCCTCTGGCACCGTGCTTCTTGGAACCTGAGCCGTGCACGCCGTCGGTGGCGCGGCGGAACGGGTGGTCCCGGAAACCCAGCAGCGACGCCTGGTTCACGGACGCGACCAGCCAGACGTCTCCGCCGTGACCCCCGTCGCCGCCGTCGGGACCGCCCCGGTCCACATGGGCCTCCCTGCGCCACGAGACCGCTCCGGCTCCTCCATCACCAGCGCGCGCGTGCAATTGGGCCTGGTCAACGAAGCCGGGCATAGCTGTTCAGCTTAGAAGTCCGGGACCGACCTCCAGGTCACACCGACGGGACTAGCGTCATCGCCCACCGGGCCCAGCGATTCAGCGCACCCGACCAAGGCCTGGCCCGGGCCTACAGGGGTCACGTCACGCTGAACGGGTTGCTGAGGTCGTTCAGGGATTCCGTAGCATCTACTGCTTGGAGCATGAAGCTCCCAGCAGTGTCGATAGAGCACCCGTTGAACGTCGTCACCCCACCCGAGGCGGTCTCCGTGCAGCCCGAGAGAGTTCCCGTGCCTTGGCCAATGATCACGTTCACTGCGGCATTGTCGGTCGTGACCGTATTGCCGCCGGCGTCTTCGATCGTGACCACCGGCTGGGTCCCAAAGGCACTCCCAGCAGCGGCATCACCAGGCTGAACCGTAAAGACGAGCTGCCTTGCCTGACCCACGGTGACGTCGAACGGCGTGCTGTCAGCAGTGGCAAACACTCCGTCGACCGCGTGGAGCTTGTAACCGGTGCTCGCGGTATTAATGGAGCATCCGGTATAGGTCGTGACACCCCCACTTGTTGACGGGGTGCAACCCGAGAGCGCTCCGGAGCCGCCACCAGTCGGCGAGCCGGCGGTAATGGAGAGCGTCGGCGTCGAGGCATCAGTCGTCACCGTGTTACCCCCAGCGTCTTCGACTGTCACCACGGGCTGGGTCGTGAAGGCGGTCCCACCCGCCGCGCCGCCAGGAGAGACGGTGAACGCCAGCTGGGACGCCTGACCCACGGTGACGTCGAACGGCGTGCTGTTCGCCGTGGTGAGCGAGCCGTCGACCGCATGGAGCTGATAGCCGGTGCCCTCAGTGTTGATGGAACATCCGGTGAAGGTCGCCACCCCATTGACCGCCGCGGTCGGGGCGCAACCCGAAAGGGCTCCGGGTCCGCCCGCAGTCGGCGTGCCAGCGGTGATTGAGAGCGTCACGGTCGAGGTGTCGCCCGTCACGGTGTTGCCGCCGGCGTCCTCGACCGTCACTACGGGCTGGGTCGTAAAGGCGGTCCCACCGGTCGCGCCGGCAGGCGAGGTGGTAACTGCGAGCTGGCTCGGTACGCCGGTGCCGACGTCAAAGGATGCACTTGTAGCGGTCAAAGTGTCGCCCGCGTCTGTGGCTGTGAGCGTGTAGGTGCCCGCTGTGTTGATCGAACAGCCACTGAAGCTTGCCGTGCCCGCGGTTGTCGTCGCCGAACAGCCGGAAAGAGCCCCGGGGCCGGAATGGATCGTGAAGGCGATGGCGTTGGTGTCAGTGGTCACGGTGTTATTCCCTGCGTCTTGGATGGTGACCACCGGCTGCGTGACGAAGCGGCTTCCTCCATTGGCGTTGCTCGGTTGGGTGGTGAACGTGATGTGCGTCGGCAGTCCGGCACTGACATTGAAAGGAGCGCTAGTGGCGCTCGTCAGCTGCCCGTCCGTCGCTGAGAGTTTGTATCCGTTCCCAACTGTGTTGGTCGCGCAGCCGCTGAACGTGAAGATCCCGTTGCTCTCGCCGGTCGACGTGCACGTGGACAGCGTCCCTGGGCCTCCCGTGGTCGGAGTCCCCGCAGCGATCCCGATGGTCACCGTCGAGTGGTCGGTCAGCACAGGATCGCCCGCCGCATCTTCGACCGTCACGACGGGCTGGGTAGAGAATGCGGTCCCACCGCTGGCTCCACTCGGTTGGGTCGAAAACACCAATTTGCTGGCCGGGCCAGACATACCACTCACGGCCATGCCAACGATGGGCTTATTGAGGGGCAGGCCTCCGGTCGAACCGTCGAAGGCCGAGTCTCCGTAGTTGAAGATGCCTCCGTCAGAAGCCACCAGCCAGTAGCCCTTGCCATCCTGGGTGGACGCCATCCCGACGATCGGCTTGTTCAGAGGGGTTCCACCGGCCGAGCCCTCGATCG
>DATCEZ010000298.1:0-4627 GCA_036509775.1 Acidimicrobiales bacterium | reverse complement strand
ACCAGGCCGTCTGCCGCCTCTTCGTGGACCACCTCCCCGACTACCTCGGCCTGCGGGGCGGGCCGCGCACGGCCAGCCACGGCGACTTTCGCCTCGACAACCTTCTCTTCCAGCCGGGCACGCCGAGACCGGTGGTGGTCGACTGGCAGACCGTGGCCTGGGCCAGTGCCTCGCTCGACGTCGCCTACTTCATCGGTGGCTGCCTCAGCGCGGACGACCGCCGGGCCCACGAGCCCGAGCTGCTGGCGGGTTACCACGACGCGCTGTGCCGCCGCGGGGTGCGCGACTATTCGCTGCAGCAGCTGCGCGCCGATGCGCGACGTGACACCTTCGGCGGCCTGCTGATGGCCATCGTGGCGTCCATGGTCGTGCAGCGCACGGAGCGGGGTGATCTGATGTTCCTCACGAGCACGACCCGCCACGCGCAACATGCGCTCGACGTCGACGCCCCCGCTCTGCTCCTCGGCGCCACGTGACCGATCTCTTGGTGCTGTGCACGGGCAACGCGGCGCGGTCGGTCATGGCGGGGTTCATGTTCGACGTCCTGCGCGACGGGCGGCCCGGTGCGCCGCTGCATGTGGTGACGGCGGGCACCCACACCATTGACGGGCAGCCGATGGGTATGCGGACCCGCACGGCGCTCTCGCGTCTGCCCGAAATGGCCGGGGTCGACTTTCACCGGCACCGGAGCCGCCAGGTGCACGGGGTCGATCTCGTGCATGCCGAGTTGGTGGTGGTAATGGAGGCCGACCACGTGCGGTTTGTCCGGCGCCAGTTCCCCGATGCTGCGGCCAAGACCGCCACCATTGGCCACCTGTGCACGAGCCTCGCACCGGCCCCGCCCGCGCTCGGAGCGCGGGTCGCGGCCCTCGACCTCGACACGGTCGAGCTCGACGACAGCCAGGACGTCCTCGACCCCGCTGGTCACGAGGCCGATGTCTACGCCGCGTGCGTCGACGAGTTGTGGGGGTTGTGCCAGACGCTCATCACACTCCTGTGAGGGTCTGACGCGGCAGCAGATCAGTCGGCGTGGACCGAGCGCAAACCTGCCCAGGCGAGGTCCGCCATGCGTCCCGCCAGCTTCTGGGCCTCCTCGTCGACCGCGGCCTCGGAATCGGGGCGCTGTGCCATGAAGCGACGGCTCACGCCTTCGGCCATGCCGACGATGCCGTAGGCGAGCAGGCGGCGATGGTCATCGTCGAGCCCGGCGTCGATGAGCGGGTCGATGGCCTCGGCGATGGCGTCCTCCACGGCGCGCAGGGCACGGCCCAGCTCGAGGTCATCCGCGTGGTCCCGCCCGTAGAGCAGACGGAACTCCGCCTCCCGGCTGACGACCAGGCGGAAGTAGGCGGCAAATCCCAGCTCGACCTGCTGTCGAGGGCCCTCGGCCCGCATGACGGCGCGCCCGATGGCCGCCAGGACGTCATGGGCGATGGAGTCGACCAGCTCGAGGTAGAGGGCTCGCTTGGAGGAGAAGTGCTGGTAGAGGAGTGGTTTCGTCACCCCGGCCGCCTCGGCGATGTCGTCCATGGTCGTGGCCCGATAGCCCCGTTGCGCGAAGAGCTCCAGCGCGACCGCCACCAGCTGCTGGCGCCGTTGCTCCGCCGTGAGCCGTCTTGAGGACGCTTGGATCGCACCCGCCATCAGGCCAGGTTACCGAACGGTCAGAGACGCAGAACGCGCTCCAAGACCGATGACAGGCGGGCCGGGAGGTCAGCCAGGTTGAAGTGGTCCGCCGCCACCTGCTGGTTGTGCGCAATGAGGCGCGTGTCCGGGTGGACGAGCCAGCGCCCCAGCGGAGCCGGGTCGGCCGCGTCGAACCACTCGAAGCCGAAGGCCGCCAGCTCGGCCGCGACCGGGTACGGGCCGATGGCCAGCGGCCGCCGGTACGTCGCCGACTCCACTGATGGATTGCCGAAACCCTCCCAGAGCGAGGGGAGCAGCACGGCGTCACAGGCCGCATAGGCGTCGGCCACGGAGCAGCCGCCCCGTGGAGGGCCGAGCAGGACGCGACAGCGCGCCTCGGCGACCAGGTGCTCGAGCTCCGGCCCGTACCCGTCCTCGGCGGGACCGAGGAGCCAGTACGTGGCACCGGTTGCCTCGGCCATGGCGATGGCTGCCCCGATGTTCTTGCGCGGCAGTGCCCGCGTCGGCTGCAGCAGGAGTGACGTCCTTTCGCCGACGCCGAGAGCGCCGCGGACGGCGGCCCGATCACCCGGCGATGGGTCCGGGTCGAAGGAGTTGTAGATCGTGGTGGCGCCGATGCCGTGAGCCGCCAGTTCCGTGCGGCTCAGCTCGTTGATGGTCACATGCGCCCACGCGGGGTCGTCGGGCGGCGCCGGGTTGTGCGCCAACGGCGGGCGTTGCCACGGCAGGTCGTGGTGGTGCAGCACCGTCGGGCGTCCCGCGCAGGCCGCGGCCACCACATCGGCCGCTCCCGGGTTCAGGGGCAGCGAGCAGAGGTTTTCGACGATGACGAGGTCGGCCCCGGCCAACGCCGCGTCCACCTCGGCCCGCGTCGGCGGTTCCGGCGCCTGCATGGCCAACCCCGGTAGGACGTGGTCGACCGGCCCTTCCCCGGCCACGGAGGTGACCGTGAAGCCCAGGACACCCAGCGCATCCGCCCATTTCGCCGCCTCGATGGCGACCCCGTCCGAACCGCCGAGCCGGAACGAGACCATGCATGCGGTCGCCACGGACGAACTGTAGGCGTGCCAGGGGAGCCGACTGGCAGGTCGACTAGCGTTGTCCCGATGGCAAAACGGGCACTAATTACGGGCGTGACGGGCCAGGACGGCTCGTATCTGGCCGAGTTTCTGCTGACGCAGGGCTACACGGTGATCGGGATGGTGCGGCGTTCCAGCACCCTCAACTTCGAGCGCATCGCGCACATTCAGGACCAGCTCGAGCTCGTCGCCGGGGACCTCCTCGACGAGGTCTCCCTCATCAACATCCTGCGCGATCACCGGCCGACCGAGGTCTACAACCTGGCCGCCCAGTCCTTCGTGCAGACCAGCTTCACCCAGCCCGTGTTGACGGGCGAGACCACGGCGCTGGGCGTGACGCGGATTCTCGACGCCATTCGCCTGGTCGACCCCGAGATCCGCTTCTACCAGGCGAGCTCGTCGGAGATGTTCGGCAAGGTGCAGGAAGTGCCGCAACGCGAGTCGACGCCGCTGTACCCGCGCAGCCCGTACGGCGTGGCGAAGGTCTACGGCCACTGGATCACCGTCAACTACCGCGAGAGCTACCAGCTCCACGCCTCCTCGGGCATCCTGTTCAACCACGAGTCCCCGCGCCGCGGGCTCGAGTTCGTGACGCGCAAGGTGACGCACGGCGTGGCCCGTATCGCCAACAAGCTCCAGGACAAGCTGGCGCTCGGCAACCTCGACGCGCAGCGTGACTGGGGATATGCGGCCGACTACGTCCGCGCCATGTGGTTGATGCTCCAGCAGGACGGGCCGGACGACTTCGTGGTGTCGACGGGCGAGACGCACGCCGTCCGCGAGCTGTGCCGCCTCGCCTTCGAGGCCGCCGGGTTGGATTGGGAGCAGCACGTCGTGATCGACGAGCGGTTCCTGCGCCCGGCCGAGGTCGACCTCCTGGTGGGGGACCCCGGGAAGGCACACGCCGTGCTGGGTTGGCAGCCCGAGGTCGACTTCGCCGGCCTGGTCACCATGATGGTGGAGGCCGACATCGACCTGGTTCGCAAGAGCCTGAGGTAACCGGGGCCGTCGCGCTCCCCGCAATGCCTGTCCCCGCCGCGATCTCAGCCGATCCGGTCGGCGTCCTCGTCGCCTTCGGGGCCGGGATCCTCTCGTTCGTCTCGCCCTGCGTGCTGCCGCTCGTGCCGGGCTACATCTCCATGGTCTCGGGCCTCTCGGCCGCCGAGTTGGAGGCGGGGGGGGACGGTGCGACGCCGTCGGCTGCGCTGCGCCCGGTCCTGCGGGGCATCGGCCTCTTCGTGGCCGGGTTCACCGTGGTCTTCGTCGCTCTCGGAGCGACGGCGTCGAGCATCGGTCGCCTGCTCAGTGCCCACGAAGTGGCGCTCGCCCAGGTCAGCGGCGCCGTCATCATTGGGCTCGGGGCGGTCATGCTGCTGGCCGCACTCCCGGCGAGGGTCTGGGCCCATGCGGGGGTCGGCACGCTCGGCGTGGTGACGCGGGTGACCGGCGAGCGGCGCTTCGACGTGCGGCCTTCCCGACTCGGTGTCTGGGCGGCGCCACTCATGGGGATGGCGTTCGCCTTCGCCTGGACGCCGTGTATCGGCCCGATCCTCGGGGTCGTGCTCGGGCTGGCCGCCCACAACGGGACGTTGCCGGGGGGCGTGCTGCTCCTGTTCGTCTACTCGCTCGGCCTGGCCGTGCCCTTCGTGCTCGTCGGCCTGGCCTTCGGGCGGCTCACAGCCGCGCTGGGCAGGGCCCGCCACTGGCTCTGGGCCGTCGAGCTCGTCGCCGGGCTGGTGCTGATCGTCTTCGGCGTGTTGCTCCTGACGGACAACATCAGCTGGGTGTCGACACAGCTGTCGAACCTCCTCAACGACCTCCATCTCGGTCGCCTCTCCAAGAGCTGAGCGTGGTCGGCCGCGCCGCCCACCCCGTCGCAGGACCCGCCGCCGTCCTCTGCG
>DATCEZ010000297.1:0-7572 GCA_036509775.1 Acidimicrobiales bacterium | reverse complement strand
CGCCCACCAGCAGCACCCACGGGCGCAGGCGCAACGGCCTGCCCGCCCGGGACTCGAGAACGCTCATGGCCTCCGCTCGCTCAAGACGTTGCTTCACTCGTCAATCCAATTGGCACCAGCCAGCGTATGGGCCGGATCGCGGAGGAATGCGTCAGGGGTAGCGGAATTGTGATGAATTCCAGGCGTCATCGGGGTGACAACGTGCAGATCGAGCGCGAGTGACCCCCGGGAGCCCCACCGACCCTCCGGTAGCATGAGCCCATGAGCACGAGCACTTCGAGCACCGACATTCAGGCGCTTCTCGGGGACGACGCCGACGCCCTCCTCGGGTACACGGCCAAGGCGTTTCCCGCCGAGCACCTCACCCTGCCCGGCCCGAACTACCTCGACGAGGTGTTCGTCAACAGCGACCGCAACCCGACGGTGCTGCGCAATCTCGGGTGGGTGTTCGACCACGGACGCCTCGCCGGCACTGGATACATCTCGATCCTCCCGGTCGACCAGGGCATCGAACACTCGGCGGCGGCGAGCTTCTCCAAGAACCCCGCCTACTTCGACCCGCTGAACCTCGTCGAGCTGGCGCTGGCCGGCGAGTGCAACGCCGTCGCCACGACGCTGGGCACGCTCGGCCTCGCCTCGCGCAAGTACGTGCACCGCATCCCCTTCATTGTGAAGCTGAACCACAACGCGTTCCTGCACGTGCCCAACACGTACGACCAGATCATGTTCGCCGACGTCCGTCAGGCGGCCGATCTGGGCGCGGTCGGGGTGGGCGCCACCATCTACTTCGGCTCGGACGACATGGACCGCGAGCTGCAGCAGGTGGCCGAGGCCTTCGCCGAGGCGCACCGGCTCGGGATGTTCACCGTGCTGTGGTGCTACCTGCGCAACTCGGCCTTCCAGAAGGACGGGGTCAACTACGAGCTCTCGGCCGACCTCACGGGCCAGGCCAACCACATAGGCGTCACCATTGAGGCCGACATCATCAAGCAGAAGCAGCCGGAGAACAACGGCGGCTACACGGCGGTCAACTTCGGCCGCACGGACCCGCTCGTCTACGAGCAGCTGACGACGGACAACCCGATCGACCTCACCCGCTGGCAGGTCGTCAACTGCTACGCCGGCCGCATCGGCCTCATCAACTCCGGCGGCGAGTCCAAGGGCGACAGCGACCTGGCGCAGGCCGTTCGCACCGCTGTGATCAACAAGCGGGCCGGGGGCATGGGCCTCATCGTTGGCCGCAAGGCCTTCCAGCGCCCGCTGGCCGAGGGTGCCGCCCTCATCCACAGCATCCAGGACGTCTACCTGAATAAAGAGGTCACCGTCGCCTGACCTATGGCGCTCGACCTCTTGGGTGCCTGCCTACTTCCACCACGAGCCCTGACGGGGGCCACCTCGCGTGACCGCCGCCGCCTCTTCCTGAGGACGGGGTCGCCCTGCCTCGGCCCGGCGCAGATATGAAGACTGCATGAAGAAGGGCCCCTCTGGGCCGGGGTTAGGATTGCCTGCAACGAGCAATTCGGACGCAGGGTGCCGCGCGCCGTCGCGGCAGGGTGCGCTGGCCCGCTGGAGTGAGCCAAACCTCTCGACGTCCACGACATGAGACGAGGCAGCCCGTGGCATCGGGAACGCATCACGAAACAGAGGTATTGGACCAGGTCATCGTGCGCTTCGCCGGCGACTCCGGCGACGGCATGCAGCTCACGGGGGACCGCTTCACCACGAGCAGCGCCCTCATGGGCAACGACCTGTCCACCTTTCCCGACTTCCCGGCCGAAATCCGGGCCCCTGCCGGCACGGTCAACGGGGTGTCCGCCTTCCAGGTGCACATTTCGGACCACGACATCCTGACGCCGGGCGACTCGCCCAACGTGCTGGTGGCCATGAACCCGGCGGCGCTCAAGGCCAACATCGAGCTCATGGCCAAGGGGACGGTGCTCATCGTCAACAGCGACTCCTTCGAGGAACGCGACCTGGCCAAGGCCGGGTACAGCGAGAACCCCCTGACCGACGGCTCCCTGGCGGCCTACACGGTCTACGAGGTGCCCATGACCTCCATCACCAAGGAAGTCTGCAAGGAGGCCGGGGTCAAGCCCCGAGACGCCGAGCGCTCCAAGAACTTCTTCGCGCTGGGCCTCATCAGCTGGATGTACACCCGACCCGTCGAGTCGACGGTCGAGTGGATCTCGCAGCGCTTCGGCAGCAAGCCCCTGGTGGCCGACGCCAACACGCGGGCCTTCCGGGCCGGCTACGACTTCGGCGAGACGGCCGAGCTCTTCGAGTCCAACTACGAGGTCCGTCCCGCCGCCTTCGAGAAGGGCGAGTACGTCCAGGTCACCGGCAACCAGGCGTTGGCCTGGGGACTTATCGCCGCCACGCGGCTGGCCGGCGTGCCCCTGTTCCTCGGGAGCTACCCGATCACCCCCGCCTCGGACATTTTGCACGAGCTGAGCCGTCGCAAGGAGTTCGGGGTCCGCACCTTCCAGGCCGAGGACGAGATCGCCGGCATCGGCGCCGCCCTGGGCGCCTCCTTCGGCGGCTCTCTCGGCGTCACCACCACGAGCGGCCCGGGCCTGGACCTCAAGTCCGAGACGATCGGCCTGGCCATCAACCTCGAGCTGCCGCTCGTCATCGTCGACGTCCAGCGGGGCGGTCCCTCCACCGGGCTCCCGACCAAGACCGAGCAGGCCGACCTGCTGCACGCCATGTACGGCCGCCACGGCGAGGCGCCCCTGCCGATCATCGCCCCCCAGACCCCGAGCGACTGCTTCGCCATCGCCATTGAGGCGGTCCGGCTGGCGGTGAAGTACCGCACGCCGGTCATTGTGCTCTCCGACGGCTACCTGGCCAACGGGGCCGAGCCGTGGCGCCTGCCCGACCTCGACTCCTTCGCCCCGATTGAGCCGGCTTTCGCCACCCAGCCCAACCACACCGACGACGAGGGCAACGAGACGTTCTGGCCCTACGTGCGCGATCCCGAAACGCTGGCCCGTCCCTGGGCGCCACCCGGCCTGCCCGGGCTGGAGCACCGCATCGGCGGGCTCGAGAAGGCCGATGGCTCGGGCAATGTGTCCTACGACGGCGTCAACCACGAGCGCATGGTGCACCTGCGTCGCGACAAGATCGCCGGCATCGCCAAAGACATTCCGTTGGCCGAGGTCAATGACGAGGGCGGGGACGCGCAGCTGCTGCTGGTGAGCTGGGGCTCCACCTACGCCGCCGTGGCCGCGGGCGTCAAGCGCATCCGGGCCCGCGGCATGAAGGCGGCCCACGTCCACCTGCGCCACCTCTACCCACTGCCCTCCAACCTGGGAGAGGTGCTGCGCCGCTACACCCAGGTGCTCGTCCCCGAGGTGAATCTGGGCCAGCTGAGCCGCATTTTGCGGGCCGAGTACCTGGTGGACGCCCAGACCATGTCCAAAATGCAGGGTGTGCCGTTCCGCGTCGGAGAGATCGAGGCAGCCATCACGGCGCTGCTCGGAGGGAAGTCATGAGCGAGTCCAACGGCGCCACCGCCACCGCCATCCCCGTTACCGCCCGCAAGGACTGGACCAGCGACCAGGAAGTGCGCTGGTGCCCCGGCTGTGGCGACTACTCCATATTGGCCGCCGTCCAGATGTTGATGCCCGACCTCGGCGTGCGGCGGGAGAACACCGTGTTCCTCTCGGGCATCGGATGCGCCGCCCGCTTCCCCTATTACATGAACACCTACGGCATGCACTCGATTCACGGCCGGGCGCCGGCGATCGCCACCGGGCTGGCCACCACGCGCCCGGACCTCGACGTCTGGGTCATCTCGGGTGACGGCGACTCGTTGTCCATCGGGGGCAACCACCTCATCCACGCGCTGCGCCGCAACGTCCGTCTGAACATCTTGATGTTCAACAACCAGATCTACGGGCTGACCAAGGGCCAGTACTCCCCGACGTCGGAGGTGGCCAAGGTCACCAAGTCGACCCCGTTCGGCTCGGTCGACACGCCCTTCAACCCGGTGTCGCTGGCCATCGGCGCAGAGGCCACCTTCGTGGCCCGGACCCACGACATGGACCGGGCCCACATGCAGGAGACCTTCCGGCGGGCGCACGAGCACAACGGCGCCGCCTTCGTGGAGGTCCTCCAGAACTGCAACGTCTTCAACGACGGCGCGTTCGAGAAGATCACGAGTCGCGACGTCCGGGCCAACATGCTGATCCCACTGCAGCACGGCCAGCCGATCGTGTTCGGTGCCGAGGGGGAGGAGCGCGGGGTGATCCAGCGCCCCGACGGCAGCCTCGAGATCGTGTCTGTGGCCGAGGTGGGCTCTGACGCCCTGCTGGTGCACGACGAGAAGCGGGACGACCCGGGTCTCGCCTTCGCGCTGTCCCGGCTGGCCCGGGGACCCTACGAGCCGACCCCGATCGGCGTCTTCCGCGCCGTCGAGCGGCCCGAGTACGGGTCGCAGATGGCCGAGCAGATCACCGAGGCCCAGGGCAAGCGGGGGCTGGGTGACGTCGAGGCGCTGCTCCGGTCCGGCTCGAGCTGGACCGTTGAGTAGCCGCAGAGGCGCCTACCCGCCCACCTCGCCCAGCCGGGTGAAGGTGTTGCAATAGAAGAGCCGCCCTCCTGGTGGCCGCCAGTCGGCCCACTCGGCGTAGGCGGGGCTCTCCAGACCCCCGAGCCTGGGCGCCACGTGGTCGATCATGGTGGCAAACGTGGCCTCGGCCTCTGCGTGGTCGAACTCGTAGAAGTGCATGTAGCGGGGGTCCGCGTCGACCGTGTTCTCGTAGACGGAGATCTGGGTGAAGCCGGGGATGCCCGCCGCCGCAATGTGGCGGATGTGGACGAAGTCGCCCCAGTCGCGTAGCTGCTGGGCCAGGTCCGGGGTGCGCGGGCTGATCCACACGACACTGAGGCCGAGGGTCGGGCGCCCGGTGAGGATGCCCTGGCTGGGGCGGGCATACCGGCGGAAGCAGTGGGACTCGGAGGCGTCCGGCGCCGGGGCGGGGGGCTCGTAGCCCTCGCGCGCCTCGGTGACGACAAGCGTCTGGCCATCACGAATGCGCATGGGCAGGTCGATGCGCTCGAAGGCCTCGTTCGCCCACCAGGTCACCCGCTCGACGCCCTGGCGCCGGGCCAGCGCCTCGGCCCGTTCGGCACACGCCTCCGGCGATGCGTCGCCGAGCTCGAGGTGCAGCAGCGGGGTGGGGCGGTCCTCCATGCTTAGGACGCTGGCGCGGCCTGGACCTCGTCCCTGATCCGCTCGAGCGTCGTGCGCATGCCCTTGCGGTTGACCTTGCCCCGGGACCAGCCCCACAGCGCCCAGTAGAGGCGGAGACCGAAGGTGGGGCTCAAGGTGAAGGACTCCGTGACGTCGCAGCCGCCCCCGTCCGCCGAGGCGATGTCGTAGCGCCACACGTTGAGAGGCTTGTCGTTGTTGCCCACCCCGAAGGCGAAGGTCCTCCCGGGTTCGCAGGCCGACACGGTGCAGGTCGTCCAGTAGATGGGCCCGATGCCGTTGCGTTTCACATGGCCCCGGAACCGGGCGCCGACCGCCGGCCCGGTGGCGCCGTCGATCCATTCGGCCTCGAAGGTCTCGGGGCTGTAGCTCCCGATCCGGGTGACGTCGCTCACGAGGTCCCAGACCTGCTCGGGTGGCGCGGACATGTGGATGGTCACGGAGTCGTGCACGGGGTCACCTCAGGGCAGATCGAGGGACCGGAACACCATGCCGGTCCGCGGCTTCGGGCTGAAGAACGTCGTCTTGGGGGGCATGCGGCGCCGGGCGTTGGCCCACTCGTCAATCTGGGCGACGGTCACCGGGCGAAGGAGGAAGGCTGCCTGGCCTTCGCCGTCCCGCAGGGCCTCGAGCGCCTCGGCGACACTGTGACGGTGCATGACCTCGTGGGGCGGCATTGCCTCCAAAGCGGTGGCGATGAGGTTGGAATCGAGGTCGTTGCCTTCCTGCTCCTGGACCTCGGCCTGGGGCAGCAGCAGGTAGGCCTGTCCGCCCGTCACCATGGCCAGGGAGCGTGAGTCGGCCAAGGCGCCGAGCGTGCGGTCGTCGGCTGCGCCGGCCCGGATGACGTCGAACCACGGGGCCAGCGCGGTGACGAGGTCGAAATCCTCGGGCAATCCGCTGACCGTGCGGTGGATCGCCCCGACGGTGAGCTGGTCCTCAGCCAGCTCCACGACGAGGGCCATGACGAGGTCGTAGGGCCCTGGGGCGCCCCCGTGGGCCTCGCGCTGCTCGGCCTGGTAGGCCCGGGCGGTCTCGTAGCGGTGGTGCCCGTCGGCCAGGACGACCGGCGCCGCGGCCAGCGCGGTGGCGACGGCGGCCACGGTGTCTACATCGCTCAGGACCCAGAGCTGGTGGCGCACCCCGTCGTCGTCGACGACGTCGGCCACGGGGTCGTCGTCGGTCGGGTCGAAGGTGGCCGTCACCCCCTTCGCCATGGAGAGGCCCCAGATGGGGGACAGGTTGGCCCGGGTGGCGCGCAGGAGGTCGAGGCGATCGCTCTTGGGCTTGGGCAGTGTCTGCTCGTGGGGCAGGATGTCGCTCTCCGCCCCGGGCTCGGCCAGGCCGAGCGCCCCGATGACTCCTGTGGTGACCCGGCCGGCAGTATCGGTCATGCGGTAGGGGTACAGGCTCGGGACCGAGTCGGCGACGAGGAGACCCTTCTCCTGCCATCTGGTGAAGAGGTCGCCGGCCACCACGTAGCGGTCGCGTCGTCCGGAGAGGTCGGCCTCGGGAAGCTCCACGAGCACGGCGTTGGCCCGGTGTCGCGAGGCCAGATGGGCCCGCTCGGTGGGGGAGATCACGTCGTACGGCGGAGCGATGACCTGGGCCAGCGGCGCCACATCGGGCCGGTAGCGCAGGCCCTGGAACGGTTCGAAGCGCGGCACTCGGCCACTCTGGCACAGGTCAGCCGGGCCCGTCGCGGGGCACTCCCTAGACTCGTGGCGTGGACGACGATGGCTTGGACCGGATCCTCACCGCTCCCAATGTCATCACCATGGTTCGGCTCCTGTGCATCCCGCTCTACCTCTGGCTGCTCTTCGGCGCGCACCGCCAGATCGCGGCGGCAGTCCTCCTGGCCGTGCTCGGGGCAACCGACTGGGTCGACGGTTTCGTCGCCCGGCGCTACGGCCAGGTGTCGACGTTCGGCAAGGTGCTCGACCCGACCGCCGACCGGATCCTGGTCGGCACGGCCGTGATTTCCATCATGGTCTACGGCGCCGTCCCGCTCTGGTTCGGCCTGGCGACCATTGCGCGGGAGGTCCTGGTGTCGGCCATGGTGCTCTTGCTGGCAGCTCTGGGCGCGGAGCGCATCGATGTGTTGTGGGTGGGCAAGGCGGGCACATTCGGACTTATGTTCGCCTACCCCACGTTTCTCCTCGGTGACGGCACGGCCGCCTGGCAGGAGCCGATCCGGGTCATCGGCTGGGTGACGGGCCTGATCGGGCTCTCGCTCGCCTGGTGGGCAGCCGGGAGCTACATCGGCCCTGCCCGCCAGGCGCTGCGTCAGGGCCGAGCGGCGCGCCGGAGCACCGTATGAAGGCCATCATCATGGCCGGGGGCGAGGGCACCCGTCT
>DATCEZ010000296.1:0-15574 GCA_036509775.1 Acidimicrobiales bacterium | reverse complement strand
GCACCAGCGCGTCCGCCGGCGCCAGCGGGAGTCTCGACGCCAACGGTCCCGACGGCGTGGCCACGGCAGCGGACACCACGACAAGGGCAGACCCCTCCGGCACGCTCGCCTTCACCGGTCTCAACATTGAGCGGGATGCCTCGGTGGGCGCCGCGCTGGTCGCCGGTGGCTGGGCCATGCAGCACTGGGCCAGCCGCGCCCACAAGCCGGCCGTAGCGGGACCTGGCGGCCCACACCCCGAGAGCGCCGGCGGCGTCTAGCGCCATGCCGGGGGAGCGCCGCTGGCCGTACCGCAGCGCCGGCCTGCGGGGCTTGTCCTTTCGGTTCGGCGTGCGTTGCGACGACGTGCGCCTCGGCGCGCAGGTGGACCGGCTGTTGGCCGGGTTGTGCGAGCCCGACGGGGTACCGGTCGGGCACTGGTACTCGCTGACTTCCACCGCGGGCGGCGCCGGCGCCTTTGACGTGCATCGCGACGACGAGGTTCTGGCCCACGACCAGCGTGCGGGGGACGCGCTGGGTTGGGTCGTGTGGGACATCAACCGCTCCGCCGCGGCGGCCAGTGGCGCGCACCTGTTGCTCCATGCGGGAGCGCTCGAGGCCGATGGGGCCGGCCTGTTGCTCCCCGGCACGTCGGGGTCGGGCAAGTCGACGTTGACCGCCGGCCTGGTGACCCGCGCCGGGCTGGGCTACCTGACCGACGAGCTGGCTGCCATGGACCTGACCGGTGACCGGCTCCTCCCCTACGCCAAGCCCATCACCGTCAAGCATGGGAGCTTCGACGCCGTGCCCGAGTTGCACCCGGACCGCCGCTCGGGGCCCGGTGCGTTGCCGTGGGCGGGCGAGGAGTGGCAGGTGGCGGTGGGTGGCGCCGGCGCAGAGCGCATCGGGCGTCCGTGCCCGCTGCGCTGGGTGATCGTGCCGCGCTATGTGCCCGGTGTCCCGACCGCGCTGACGCCCATGTCCGATACCGAGGCCTTCTTGACGCTGGCGCTGCACGCCGTCAACCTGCTGCCCCACGGCGCGGCCGGGAGCGCCGCCCTCGGACGCATGGTGGCCGACGCGTCCTGCTACACGTTGACGATGTCGGACCTCGACGAGGCGTGCGGGCTGGTGCGTGGACTGCTGACGACGCCTGGTGCGGCGGTATCAGGAGCGACAGGAGCGGCACAGCTGGACGGAGCGGGTCATGCGACTTGAGCCGTGCGTGCTCTCGCTGCCCACGCGCCGCGCCGGTGCGTCCGCGGTCGAGCTGGACGACAACGTGGCCGTCTACGACGACGTCGGGCAACTCCTCATTTTGTTGAACACGAGCGCGGCGGCGGTCTGGGAGCGCTGCGACGGCCGGACGACGGTCGACGACATGGTGCGCGCCTTGGCGGTGGAGCACGGAGCTCACGCGGAGGATATTGCCGAAGACGTGCGGCGGACGCTGGCCAAGCTGGCCGAGCTGGGGCTGGTGGCCGAGGCCGGGCCGAGGACGGGCGACTCGTCCGCGGGCTGAAGGAGTTGCCGCGCCGGCGGCGGTTGGGGAGGATGGAGCGTGCCTCTCGTCCACCTCACGACCGACGCCAGCCCCGAGGAGGTGGCGGCCGCCATCGGAAGCGACGGGGCGGTCATCGTCGACGCGGTGGCGCCCGACGCGCTGTTGCAGCGCATTGAGGGCGAGCTCCGTCCCTACCTCGACGCCACCCCGACAGGGCCGGACGACTTCAGCGGCGACCGCACCCGCCGCACCGGCTCGCTGATCTCCCGCTCGCCCGCCAGCCGCGAGCTCGTCATGCACCCGCTGGCGCTGGGGACGGCCCGCGCCTTCCTGAGCCACGCCACCAACATGCAGCTGCACCTGACCCAGGCCATCGCCATCGGTCCGGGGGAGACGCCCCAACCGATACACCGGGACCAGTGGGCCTTCGACTTCTTTCCATTCCCCGCCGGCTATGAGGTCCAGTGCAACACCATCTGGGCAATGACCGACTTCACCGAGGAGAACGGCGCGACGCGCGTCGTCGTGGGGAGCAACCTGCAAGAGGACAGGCTCGCCTTCGGGCCCGACGACACCGAGCCGGCCACCATGGCCCGCGGCTCGGTGCTCTTCTACTCGGGGAGCGTGTACCACGGCGGCGGGGCCAATCACTCCGACGCCACCCGGATCGGGCTCAACATCACCTACAACGTGGCCTGGCTGCGGCAGGAGGAGAACCAGTACCTCTCCGTGCCGCGCGAGGTGGCCGAGACGCTCCCGACCGACCTGCTGCGGCTGATGGGGTATGACCGTGGCGCCTATGCGCTGGGCTACATCGACGATCTGCGTGATCCGATTGAAGCGGTGCGCCCCGGCATCGGGTCGTCGGGCTTCGGCGCCAACACGTAGCGCGCCGGCGGGGAAGTCTGCGTGGGGCGGGCAAATGCATCCCCTGTTCGATCAGTCGGTTCCCAGGTGGGCACTACTACCGTGGGTGGGTGCCCGTAGACATCCGCCGAGCGGCGACCGACGACCACGACGAGCTGTTCACGGCGTTCAGCCGCATTGTGGGGGCCGGCGAGGGCTTCCCCCAAGCCGCACCTCTGACGCGCGAGGACTTCGACGAGTATTGGGTGGCGCATTCGGCTGCCGTCTCCGTGGCCTGCTTCGGCGGCTACCTGGTCGGCGCCTCGTACATCAAGCCCAACTTCGTCGGCCGCGCCGCGCACATCGCCAACGCCGGCTACTTCGTGTCGGCGCCCTACCGGGGCACGGGCGTGGGTCGGGCGTTGGTGGAGCACTCGCTGCGCGAGGCGCGCCGCCTCGGCTTCGACGCCATGATGTTCAACCTCGTCTTCGAGTCCAACCAGGCCCGCGCCATGTACCGCGAGCTCGGCTTCGAGGAGTTGGGGCGGGTGCCCAAAGCCGTTGACGGCGAGGACGCGGTGATCTACTGGCGCAGTCTGGAGGACATCGGACTGGAGGAGGTGGGCCCGTGAGCGGTCCCGACGTCACCATTGACCAGCACGGCGAGCACGTCGGCATCGTCGGCCTCCACCGGGCGCCCAACAACTACTTCGACACCGGGCTCATTGCGGACATTGCCGCGGCCTACGAGCAATTGGACGGCTCCGGGTGGTGCCGGGCGATCGTGCTGGCCTCGGAGGGTCGGCACTTCTGCGCCGGCCTCGACTTCGCCGGCAACGCCGGCCAGGACATTGCGGCGCTGTACCAGGCCGCGCTGCGGCTCTTCGCCGCGCCGCTGCCCGTGGTGGCCGCAGTGCAGGGGGCGGCCATCGGCGGAGGCTGCGGGCTGGCGCTCTCCGCCGACTTCCGGGTGGCCACGCCGCAGAGTCGCTTCAGCGCCAACTTCGCGCGGCTGGGCTTCCACCACGGCTTCGCACTGACGGTGACCCTGCCGGCCGTGGTCGGCCGCCAAGCGGCGGCGGACCTCCTGCTGACGGGGCGGCGCGTCGGCGGTGAGCAGGCACTGGCACTCGGCCTGTGCGACCGCCTGGCCGATGAGGACGACCTGCTGGCACAGGCGCTCGCCTACGCCGACGAGCTGGCCGCGGCGGGTCCACTCGCCGTGCGCGCCATCCGGGCCACGCTGCGGGCCGGCCTGGTCGAGGAGGCCCGGTTGGCCATGGAGCACGAATGCGCCGAGCAGGCCCGGCTGCGCGACAGCGCCGACTTCGCCGAGGGTGTGCGCGCCGCGGCCGAACGGCGCGACCCGTCCTTCCGCGGGGTGTGAAGGCGGGGGCACCGGTCCCGCACGCGCGCAACACGTCGTTCACCGAGAGCGAGCACCGCGGCGGGCAGGCGGTCACGAGCGAGGCGCACCGGCACCCGATGGTGGTTTGCCGCCCTTGGATCCGCCGCCCGGGCCGCCCGGGCGACCCTGGCCCATCTGGGCCGGCCGGCCGATCATGACGGAGGTGGCCGTCACGGAGCCGTCGCTGTTCTTGGTGCCGGTGACGCCGATGAAGGCGCCGACCTTGAGCGCCGAAGCACTCGAGGTGGTGCCGCCGTTCGGACCGGGGTTGGTCTTGAAGGTCGTGATCGACGAGTAGACGACGGTCACCGAGCTCTTGGCGTTCGTCTCGACCGTGACGTCGTCGCCGCTCAACGCGGTGATCTGGCCCGAGACGGTCGGCCGGGCCATGCCGCCGGGCGGGGCTCCGTGGGCCGTGGTCCCCGAATTGCCCGACGTGGTGGTGGCGCCGGCTCCGGCTCCGGTGGCGACGCCCAGGCCGAGGACGGCAGCCAGGACGCCTCCCGCGGCCATCGCCTGGCGCGGCCGCGACCAGCGCCAGCGGGCGCCGCGGCGCGGCCGGGGCAGCCCGGTCTGGTTGTGTCCGGTGGGTGTCTGCGCTTTCTTGCCCGTCATGTCGTCTGCGCTCCTCCTCTGCGTGCAACCCGGCGATCTGCCGTGCCAGCAGCCTGCGTGACCGGCGTGTGGCCGCACTGCGGGGCCGCTGAGGATGCGGTCAGAATCGACGAGCAGCGGTCCACGGCGTCAGCAGTAGGGTGCAGGGCGTCAGGGTGACCTGAGACGGCAACAAGGGGGCCCCATGCCACACACTGCGCCCGTGCAGGACTGGGCGACTGATTTCGACGTGCTCGACCCGCGCTACGTCAGCGATCCGTTCAGCATTTGGGACGACCTCCGTCAGACGTGTCCCATCGCGCACACCGACCGCCGTAAGAGCAGTTGGCTGCCGACGCGCTACGACGACATCACCGACATTGCGCATGACATCGCGCACTTCAGCTCGCTCAAGGTGGCGGTCATCCCCGGCGACGAGGACGACGACCCCAACGCGAACTTCGACGGGCCCAACCTCGAGTACGGACTGCCGCCCATATCGGCGGATCCTCCACTGCACACCTGGACGCGGCGGCTCCTGTTGCCGTGGTTCTCGCACACGCGGGTGGACAGCTACGTGCCGCTGACCCGTGAGCTCTGCCGCGGCCTGCTCGACCAGTTCGCCGACGCGGGCCATGCCGATGCCGCCGCCGACTACGCGCAGCAGATCCCGGTGCGGGTCATCGCCCGGATCCTCGGTGTTTCGACCGACCTGTCCGACACCTTCACCGGCTGGGTGCGCGACGTGCTGGAGTTCGCCGACGATCCCGAGCGGCGCCAGCGCGGCGCCGAGGGGCTCCTCAACTATTTCCTGGCCCAGCTCGAGGACCGGCGCCAGCACCCGGGTGACGACCTCCTGAGCGAGCTGCTCACCACCGAGGTGGACGGGCAGCCGGTGGACGACGGGATCGTGCTCGGCATGGCGGCGCTCGTGCTCATTGCCGGCGTCGACACGACGTGGAGCGCCATCGGCTCCTCGCTCTGGCACCTTGCCGCGCACCCCGACGACCGCAAGCGCCTGGCCGCCGAGCCCGAGTTGATGGCCACCGCCGTCGAGGAGCTCCTGCGGGCCTACGCCCCGGTGACGATGGCCCGCGAGGTGACCGAGGACATTGAGTACCACGGCTGCCCCATGAAGGCGGGGGACAAGGTCCTGATGAACTTCCCGGCGGCCAACCGTGACCCCGAGGCGTTCGACCAGCCGGACGAGGTGCAGCTCGACCGGGCACACAACCGCCACGTGGCCTTCGGCTCGGGCATCCACCGCTGCGCCGGGTCGAATCTCGCCCGTATGGAGTTGCAGGTCGCGCTCGAGGAGTGGATGGCCCGCATCCCCGAATTCGAGCTGGCTGAGGGACAGGAAATCACCTGGGCGGGCGGACAGGTGCGGGGGCCGCGTATTCTGCCGGTGGTATTCCCATGAAGATCCGAGTCGACTCCGAGAAGTGCCAAGGCCACGCCCGCTGCTACGGCCTCGCGCCCGAGATCTTCGACGTGGACGACTACGGGCAGGCCTCGGTCCTGTTGGACGAGATCCCGCCCGAGCTCCAGGAGAAGGCCCGGCTCGCCGTGGCCAACTGCCCCGAGTACGCCATCGAGATCATCAGCGAGTAGGCCCCGCCCGAGCCGGTGTGCCGTCTGGCACCCAGCCCCGAGCGGTTCGCTTCGATCAGACGGGGGCGAGGACCAGCTCCCGCTCCTCGCCGGTGACGATGTCGGCCGCGTCGGGCCGACCCCGCCGGATGAGGGCGAAGGCGCTCACGCCGGCCACCGCCAGCACGATGGCGCTGAAGGTGAAGGCCGTCGTGTACCCGTGGATGGAGCCGGCCGTAAGTGAGGCCACCGACTTCCCGTGTGCGGCGACGTAGGACACCGTGGCGCTGGTGGCAATGGTGTTGATCAGCGCCGCTCCCATGGTGCCGCCGGTCTGCTGCGTTGCGTTGACCAGTGCGCTGGCCACGCCGGCGTCCTGCGGGCTCACCCCGATCAGTGCAGTGCTGCTCATGGCGACGAACGACAGGCCCATGCCGAGGCTCACGATCACTTCGGCCGGGAGCACGACGGTCAGGTAGGAGGAGCCCACACTCAGCGCGGCGAAGAGGAACAATCCGGCCATGCCGAGCAGGAGCCCGCCGGTCATGACGATCCGAGGCCCGAAGCGGGGTAGCAGCCGGCTGGCCAGCGTGGCGCCCGTGATGATGCCGACCGAGAAGGGCACGAAGGCGAACCCCGACTTGAGGGCCGAGTAATGCAGCGTCCCTTGGAAGTAGTACGTCAGTGACAGGAAGGTCCCGAGGAGCGCCGTTCCCACCAGCAGGGAGGCCAGGAAGGACCCGCCACGGTTGCGGTCGAGCACGACCCGGAGGGGGAGCAGTGGGTGCTGGACGCGTTGCTCAATGAGCACGAAGGCCACTAAGAGCACCGCGGCGGCGGCGAACAGGCTGACGGTGATCGATGAGCCCCAACCGTCGGTGCCGGCCTTGGTGAAGCCGTAGACGAGGGCAAGCAGGCCACCCGTGACCGTCACCGCGCCGGGGATGTCGTACCCGTGGTTGGACGAGGCCCGGCTCTCGGTGATGTAGCGGAAGGCCGCCACGGCCGCCACGATGGCGATCGGCACGTTGATCAGGAGGGTCCAGCGCCACGAAGCGAACTCGGTCAGGAAGCCACCCAGGATGAGGCCGATGGCGGCGCCGCCGCCGGCGATGCCGCCGTAGACGGCGAAGGCACGGGCCCGCTCCTTCGGCTCGGTGAAGGCCACGGTGAGCAGGGACAGGGCGGCGGGCGCCATGATCGCGGCGAACGCGCCTTGTAGGGCCCGCGCGCTGAACAGCATGGCCGAGTTCTCGGCCAGGCCACCCAGGGCGGAGGCCGCGGCGAAGCCGACCAGGCTGATGACAAACATCCGCTTGCGCCCGAAGTAGTCGGCGATCCGGCCCCCGAGCAGCAGCAGGCCGGCGAAGGACAGGGTGTAGGCGGTGAGCATCCACTGGCGGTTGGCCGTCGAAATGTGCAGGGCGCGCTGGGCCGACGGCAGGGCGATGATCACCACCGAGGCGTCCAGCACCACCATGAGCTGGGCCACGGCGATGATGGCCAGGGCCCGGAAGCGCTTGGGGTCGAGATCAAGCCCAGTTTCGGGTGCGGTGGCCTGGTTCGGCGTGTCGAGAGTCGAGGTCATGATGGTCTCCGTGTCCAACGAGGTCCGTTCCGTGCTCGCTCTCCCGCCGCCCTGACCTGGAAGGGTCTAGTTTTCTGGGCTGAGATGGCTTACAATCGGAATCGGAGTTCTGGTTCCACTTAGACTATACGGAACCTGAGTTCCGTTTGTCAACGGGGGGAGGAGAGATTTCTGTGGACCGAACTGAAAAGTTAGAACCGGGCAGTGACGGGCCGGTTGTGGCCGCCCGCCCCCAGCGGGCCGACGCGCAGCGCAACCGGGCCCGCATCCTCGAAGCCGCCGAAAACGTCTTCGCCGTCGAGGGCATCGAGGTCCCTGTCGACCTGATCGCCGAGAAGGCGGGTGTGGGCGTGGGCACGCTCTACCGCCACTTCCCGACCAAGGAGAAGCTCTGCGAAGCCGTCCTCCTCGACCGTCTGTCGGCGCTCACGGTCGACGCCCAGGCGCTGGCGGACGCCGAGGACCCGAAGGCCGCCTTCTTCAATTTCTTGGAGCACGTGGTGGAGGAGGGCGCGGCCAAGCGCGACCTCATGGTCGCCGTCATGGGTGCCGGGCTGGAGTTCGAGGAGGCGTCCGTCGCCGTGAAAGACGGCTTGCGTGACGCCATCGGGGTGCTGTTGGAGCGGGCGCAGGCCGTGGGCGCTGTCCGCTCGGACGTCACGCCGACGGCGGTGCTCTCGCTGGTAGGGGCGACCTGTCAGGCCACCGCACACGCCGGTGCCGCACCCGCCTGCGATGTGCTGACCATCGTGTGTGACGGGCTGCGCGTGCAGGGTGGCCAACCCGCCTGACCCGGGTGAGTGGAGTGATCGCCCGACGTCAGTGCTCGTCGAAGTGCTTCTTCGCGGCGTGCTTGGCTTTGTGCTCGCTGGAGTAGGGACCGCGCGGGCGTTGCACTGATGCAGTCTGGGACTGCGGTCGCCCCGAGGCGCTCGCTCTTGCCCGGCGATCGCTGACCGAGCAGTGCCAGACTGCGAGGCATGGCCGAAGTGGGAGACACGAAGACCACGCTGCACCGCTATCTCCAGGCTGCTCGCGACGCCCTGGTCTGGAAGCTCGACGGGCTCAGCGAGCACGAGGCGCGACTCCCTCGCACGGCGACCGGGAACAACCTTCTCGGGGTGCTCAAGCACTGTCTCAATGTGGAGGCCGGCTATTTCGGACCTACCTTCGGACGAGAGTTTCCGACGCTACAAGAGTTGGTGCCGGAAGAGGCACTGGAGCAGGACGCGCAGGCTGACTGGTACGCAACGCCGGACGAGACCGTCGATGGCCTGATTGACCTCGCCCGTCGGGTCTCGATCTTCGCCGACACGACGATCGATGAACTCCCGCTCGACGCGCCGGGCCAGGTGCCGTGGTGGCCCAAAGAGCGAAGGGAGGTCACTCTGGAACGCATCATCGTCCACGTCTCCTACGACCTCGCCCGTCACGCCGGCCAGGCGGACATCATGCGCGAACAGCTCGACACGGCAATCGGCTGCCAGCCTGCGAGCACGAACATCCCCGACGGGTACGACTGGCCGGCCTACGTGGCCAAGCTGACCGCGCTGGCCGACAGATTCAGCGAGCACTGAGTCGCCGCATGGAGAAGGTCGACTACGACGCACGGCTGCACGCCGTCTACGCCGCCGGCCGCAAGATGTCGCCGGACGCGCTGGCGAGTTGGATGCAGGCGTTCGCAGGCCGCCTGCCGAAGAGTCGCCCACTGGTCTGGCTCGACCTGGGCTCAGGCATCGGCCGCTTGACCCCTGCCCTGGCGAGCGCGTTCGGTGGTCCCGTCCACGGGGTCGAGCCGTCGGAGAGGATGCGCGCGCAGGCGACCGTGCATGCCGGCCATCCTTCCGTGACGTATGCGGCCGGGTCGGCTGAGCACATTCCGTTGCCCAGTGCCTCGTGCAACGCGGCCTTGCTGTTCTTCGTTTGGCACCACGTGGCCGATCGTGAGGCCGCGAGCCGGGAGTTGCGCCGCGTCGTCAAGCCCGGCGGCAGGCTCTTCGTACAGGCGAACTTCTCCGATCGGTTGCCAGCCATCTGGTGGTTTCGCGTGGTGCTCGAATGGAGGGAGGTCGAGCTGGCGATGTTTCGCACGGAGGAAGAGGTGACGAACGACTTCGTCGACTCCGGGTGGACGCTCGTGGCTCGCGATCAGGTCACCTGGCGCCGTGCCGCTGGCCTGGCGGAGGATGTCGAAAGGCTCAAGCTGCGGGCCGTCTCGGTCTTCGAGCACATGGGCGAGGATGTCATCGAAGCAGGCTTCGCTCGGATTGAGGCCGCGCTGCCGTCACTCGTCGACGGCCCTCAGGACGAGACAAGCGAGATGCTCGTGTTCGAGCGCCAGGGGGCGCGGCCGACGAGCTGAGGCTGTCGCTGATCAGGCGGCGATCGGCGGCCCCGGTGCGGGCCATCAGCGTTTGGCCCCTCAACGCAGGAGGAAGTCCGTCCGAGGTACAAGGGTAAGGATGAGCGGACCAGGCGGGAGGAGCGCGCCATGACGACGCCGCCGCCGGGCGGCTGGTACCAGGATCCCTCCGGCCCACCTGGCCTGCAGCGCTGGTGGGACGGGACGACCTGGACCGATCGCACCCAGGTGGCCATGGCGCCGCCCCTCGTGCCACCGACCCAACTGGGGCCACCGTTGGTCAGCTACGGCCGCCGCCTCGGGGGGTGGCTCATCGACTGGCTGCTCGTGGGCGTGGTCTCCAGCATCGTCATCGCCGTCACGGGTACCTACAACCACACGAGTACCACGACGACGTTGAACAATGGTTCGTCCCACTTCACGAGCTTCAACATCGGCGGGCCGGGGGTCCTGATTCAGGTCGCCCTTGCCTTGGCCTACGGCACGTTGCTGTGCGGTTCGAAGCGAGGCCAGACGGTGGGCATGATGGCGGTCGGCGTCCGCGCCGTCGACATCCGTAGCGGCGAGTCGATCGGCTACGCACGCGCGCTGTGGCGGGCCTTCTTCGAATATCTCATGGCGGTCGTGTTCTTCATCCCGTGGGTCATCGACATGCTCTTCCCCCTGTGGGATCCGATGCGTCAGTGCTTGCACGACAAGGTCAGCCGCACCATTGTGATTCAAGCCGGCGCCTCCTGGCACCCCGGTGTTGCGAACGCGCTCCCTCCGAATTCCTGAGGCCGCGTGACCTCGGGCGTGCGGGCCCATCGGGCCGCGCGGTTCGTGAGCACCTCAGGGGATGATCGGACTGTGGAGCGACAACCCGCCGTCGCACTCGAGCACCTGCCCCGTCACCCACGCCATGGAGTGCAAGGCGATGATCGACTGCGCCACGTCCTCCGGTTCGCCGATCCGTCCCAGCGCCGTGCGCTCGGCCACGCCGGCCAACCACGGTGAGCCTTCGACGGTGAGCGCCGGCCCCCTTCCCAGCATGGGCGTACGCGTCACGCCTGGAGCGATGGCGTTGACTCTGATGCCCAACGGGCCCCATTCGACGGCGGCCACCTGCACCAGCATGGACAGGGCGGCCTTGGACGCGCAGTAGATCCCCATGGTGCGGTCGACCAGGCGTGCGCTGATGCTCGAGACGGCGATGAACGAGCCGGCGACGTGCTGCTCCTCCATGGCCCCGACCCAGGCCCGCATGCACAGCCACGGGCCGCGCGCGTTGACGCGCATGACGTGGTCGAACTCGTCCGGCTCGGCGTCGCTCAGTTGGCCCGAATGGCCGACCCCCGCCGTGACCGTCACCGCGGTCGGAATCCCCCAACGCATCCTCGTCAGACCCACGGCGTCGTCGATGGCATCGGGTTCCCGCACGTCGCAGGTGACGTCGTGCCTGCCCTCAATGTCCCAGGTGACCGCCGTCATGCCCTGGGCCCTGTAGGCGTCGGCCAGCGCAGCGCCGATGCCTGACGCGCCGCCGATCACCAGTGCGAACGGCCCGGACTCGTCACTCATGGGACTCCCTCCACCTTGCTCGGACCAGACCGTATCCGGCTCGTGGTGCCAGACTCGGGGGCTCGGATCCCCTTCCCCCGGAGGCCCAGTGGCGAAGTGCACGACCAGGCAATGACGACCCGCAGCGCTGACGCGTCAACGGCCGCCAGCGTTGGGGGAGCCGGCGGGCCCGTGCCTCACTGGGGGGTGGCCATCATCGGCGCCGGGGCCGGTGGCCTCGGCTTGGCCATCCGCCTGGCCGAGTCCCGCCGCCGGGACTTCGTGCTCTTCGAGGCTTCCGACGGCGTCGGGGGTACCTGGCGCAGCAACACGTACCCCGGCGCGGCCTGCGACGTGCCCTCGCACCTCTATTCCTATTCGTTCGCGCGGAAGTCCGACTGGAGCAAGACCTACGCCGACCAGCCCGAGATCCTGCGCTACTTCGAGGAGTGTGCCGAGCGCTTCGGCATCGCACGCCATGTGCGGCCCAACACCCGCATCACGTCGGCCCACTGGAACGAGCAGGGCCGGCGTTGGCAGCTGGCCGATGCGGCCGGGTCTGCCTACGAAGCAGACGTCCTGGTCAGTGCCGTCGGCACGTTCGCCACGCCGTCGTTGCCGGCCATCGCCGGTCTCGACTCCTTCACCGGGCCTTGTTTCCATTCGGCCCGCTGGGAGCACCAGCACGATCTGGCCGATCGACGGGTGGCAGTCATCGGGACCGGTGCCAGCGCAGCGCAGATCGTGCCCGAGCTGGCCAAGGTGGCGAAGGCAGTTTTCGTCTACCAGCGCACGCCGCAGTGGATCCTGCCGCGCTCCGACAAGCCGTTCACCGAGGAACAAAAGCGCCGCTTTGCCCGCAATCCGATCGCGGCACGGCGCCACCGCCGGGAGCTCTATTGGGCCTTCGAGAACACCATCGCTTTTCGTCACGGCGAAACCGGGGCCGAGCAGCTGAAGGCAGTGGCGCAGAGCCACCTCGACTACCGCATCAAAGACGAGGAGCTCCGTCGTCACCTCACGCCCCACTTCCCCTTCGGCTGCAAGCGCTCGCTGGTCTGCAGCGACTTCTACAAGGCACTCCTGCGCGAAAACGTCGAGCTGGTGACGCAGCCGATCGACCGGGTCACCCCGGGGTCACTCGTCACCACCGACGGCCAAGAGCGATCCGTGGACGCCATCGTGCTAGCGACGGGATTCAAGGCGACCGAATACCTGGACGGCATCGACGTGACCGGTGTCGGGGGCCGCCGGCTGCACGACGACTGGTCCGAGGTGGCCCACGCGTACATGGGCCTGACCGTCTCGGGCTACCCCAACTTCTTCATGCTGTACGGCCCCAACACCAACCAGGGGGGCAACTCCATCATCGTCATCCTCGAGGCGCAGGCCACCTACGTCCTCGGGGCGCTGCGGGCCATGCGGCGGCACCGGGTGCTGGCCCTGGACGTCCGGCGCGATGTCATGGAGGGTTACAACCGCGAGCTGCAGGAGGCGCTGGCGGGGACCATCTGGAACGACGGGTGCCAGAGCTATTTCAAGAATGCCAACGGGAAGATCGCCACCCAGCTCCCGCAGACCTCCAGGTGGTACGCCCAGAGGACGCGGCGCTTCCGGATGAAGGAGTATGTCCGATCATGAAAGCAGCGGTGTACTACGAGACCGGCGCGCCTGACGTCTTCCGTTACGAGGACGTGCCCGACCCCACGGCCGGCCCGGGCGACATCCTCATAGATGTCGAGGCCATCAGCATTGAGGGTGGCGACACCCTCAACCGGCTGGGAGGGGATCTGGCCCGGATGCCCCATGTGGTCGGCTACCAGTGTGCCGGCACGGTGGCCGAGGTCGGGGCCGACGTCCGCGGGTTTGCGGTGGGGGACCGCGCCGTCACGGTGGGCCTGGACGGCTCGCACGCGGCGCGCCGGGTGACGCCCGAGAGTTTCGCCTGGAAAATTCCTGAGACGGTCTCCACCGACGACGCGGCCTGCGTGCCGGTGCCATTCGGCACGGCGGACGACTGCCTCTTCGAGTTCGGTCACCTGCAGGCGGGCGAGACGGTTCTCATCCATGCCGGGGCGGGCGGGGTCGGCATCGCCGCCATCCAGATGGCCAAGCGGGCCGGGGCGCGCGTCCTCTCCACGGCATCGAGTGACGATCGCTTGGAACGGTTGAAGGAGCTCGGTCTGGACGAGGGCATCAACTACGTCACCCACGACTTCGTCGCCGAGGCGCGTCGCCTGACCGACGGGAGAGGCGTGGACGTGGTGGTGGACTCGGTCGGCGGGGTCACGCTGCAGGGGAGCATCAACGTCCTGGCCTATCGGGGGCGCTGCGTCAGCGTGGGGGACGCCGGACGGTCGGCGGCGGAGCAGCTCGACATCTCCACCATGCGCGGCAACAACCAGACGTTCTCCGGCTACTTCCTGGGTGCGGAGCTGCTCCTATCGACCCGTCCGCACGGCATGATCGCCCGCCACCTCGACGCCATCGGGCGCGGCGAGCTGAAAGTCGTCATCGACCGTGTCTTCCCGCTCTCCGATGCCGCCGGCGCGCATGCCTACATTGAGAGCCGCCAGGCCTTCGGCCGGGTGCTGCTCGTCCCCTGACGGCGGCCGCTGTCAGGGGTACCGCGCTACGGCCTCGTGGCGGCCGGTCCTCCCGTCTCGCTGTCGGCGGTCACCGTGCGGAGTTCGTCGAGCGATGCGCGCATGAGCTGGGGCAGATCGAGATGGACGGGGTCGCTGACCCAGCGCTCGAACGCGATCTTGAACACTGCAATCGCCACCTCGGCGGCCAGGCTGGCGGCGTGGTCCGGGACGCCCCGCCGGCGTAGCGCGCCGGCCAATGCCGCCGACAGCGAGGCGAGCTTTATGAGCTCGCGCTCCTGCAGCTCCGCGTTCGCCGCAATGATTTCGTAGCGCTGGCGGGAAAAGGCCGGTCGTTCCTGTATGACCGCGCCGCCTGCCACGACCCCTGCCATCGCCGCATCCACCGGCGGCACGTCTGCGGGCGCATCCGTCACTGCCCCGACGAAGAGGTCCTGCAACATGGCCGCGCCGGCGAACAGCACCTCGCGCTTGTCGGCGAAGTGCCGGAAGAAGGTGCGCTCGGTGAGCCCGGCCCGATTGGCGATCTCCGCCACCGTGGTCTCGTCGAACCCCCGTTCGACGTAGAGCTCCATGGCCGCCTTCTCGAGCCTGCCGCGTGCGTCTGGCTGCCACCGGCCCATGCCGCCAAGATTACTTGATGACAGCGACTGACATGGATGGTACAGTGATGTCAGCGAATGACATCACTGCCTTCTCGCCCGCACTGTTTGGGCCAGGGCGCACCGATCATCTGGAGGTTTGCCATGCGTCTCTTCGTCACCGGTGGGTCCGGCTTCATCGGCTCCGCAGTCGTTCCTGAACTGCGCGGAGCCGGGCACGAGGTCGTGGGCCTCGCCCGTTCCGATGCGTCCGCCTCTGCCCTGGCCGATGCCGGCGCCGAGGTGCTGCGCGGTGACCTCGAGGATCTCGACAGCCTGCGCCGCGGCGCCGCCGAGTCGGACGGGGTCGTCCACCTGGGCTTCGTCCACGACTTCTCCGACATGTCGATCGGCGCCGCGGTCGACCTGACGGCCATTAAGGCGATCGGTGAGACCTTGGCGGGCTCCGGCAAGCCGTTCGTCATCACGACGGGGACGCTGCTGCTCGCCCTCGGCGACTTGGGTCTCGCGCCCGGAGCCTTCGGGACCGAGGAGAACGTCTCCCACTCCGCCGCCATGGCCCGGGTGGTTTCGGAGAACACCGCCATCGCCCTGGCGGAGAAGGATGTCCGTGCTGCGGCGATCCGGTTGTCGCCGACGGTGCACGGGGTGGGCGATCACGGTTTCGTGCCGATCCTGATCGGCATAGCCCGCGAGAAAGGCGTGTCGGGCTTCGTCGGCGACGGTGCCAACCGGTGGCCCGGGGTGCACCGGCTCGACGCGGCCCGGCTCTTCCGGTTGGTCGTCGAAGGAGCACCGGCCGGCTCGCGCTGGCACGGCGTGGGCGACGAGGGCGTGCAGTTCCGTGACATAGCGGAGGTCATCGGCCGCCACCTCGACGTGCCGGTGCGCAGCATCCCCGCCGTTGAGGCCGACGCGCACTTCGGGTTCCTGGGAGCCCTGGTGCAGCTCGA
>DATCEZ010000295.1:0-5337 GCA_036509775.1 Acidimicrobiales bacterium | reverse complement strand
GTAGGCGGGGACGTGCAGCTGCACTCCAAGCCCCTCGAAGTCGCTGCGCTCCTGCTCCATGATCTCCGACTCCTGCTCGGTGGAGCGGGGATAGTGGGTGCGGATTTGGGCGCCGAAGCGGTCCTTGAGCGGGGTGATGATGCGGCCGCGGTTGGTGTAGTCCTCGGGGTTGGCCGTGGCCACCAGAGTGATGTCGAGCGGTAGCCGGATGCGGTGGCCGCGGATTTGGACATCGCGCTCTTCGAGCACGTTGAGGAGTCCGACCTGAATTCGCTCGGAGAGGTCGGGCAGCTCGTTGATGGCGAAGATGCCCCGGTTGACTCGCGGAATCAGGCCGTAGTGCAGGGCCAGCTCGTCGCTCAGGTAGCGGCCTTCCGCGATCTTGGTGGGGTCGACCTCGCCGATGAGGTCGGCGATGGAGGTGTCCGGGGTGGCCAGCTTCTCGCCGTAGCGCTGCGAGCGGTGGACCCAGACGACCGAGGTGGCCTCACCCAGTTCCTCCACGCGGTCGAGGGCGTATCGCGAGACCGGCTTGTAGGGGTCGTCGTTGATTTCCGAGCCGTCGATGATCGGCATCCACTCGTTGAGCAGGCCGACCATGGACCGGATCACCCGCGTCTTGGCCTGGCCGCGCTCACCCAGGAGGATGATGTCGTGGCCGGCCAGGATGGCGTTCTCCAGCTGGGGCACCACGGTGTCCTCGAAGCCGAGCACGCCGGGCACGAGGGTGTCGCCGGCCGCAATCAGCTTGGCGGTGTTGCGCCGCATCTCCTCGGCCACCGGCACCGACTCCCAGCCCGAGGCGCGCAGGTCGGCGATCGATCCGGGAAGGTCGGTGGGGGGCTTGATGCCGCCGGGCATCGGTGTCGCGGAGGGGTCGAGAGAGGAAGAGCCAGCCATGGAGCGAAGCCTAAACCCGTGGCTCCGGAGTCGGAGCGGCGGACCCGGGCGGCCGGCGCCCCAGCAACTGCTCGGCCAGGGCGCGGGCGGGGCGGGCCAGCGCGCGGTCACCGCGCTGGGCCAGGGCAACGGTGCGGCTCAGCGTCGGCGCCGCAAAAGGGATTCCGACCAGCGATCCGTCGCCCGGCAGCGCAATGGCCGGCACCACCGCGGCACCGAGCCCGGCCGCCACGAAGGAGAGGACGCCGGCCATTTCCGCCCCCTCGCTCACCAAATGCGGCTCGACCCCTGCCTCGGCGCAGGCCGACAGCGTCACCGCCCGCAGGTCGTAGCCCTCCCGGAACATGACCAGGTCGAGCCCGTCGAGATCGCGAACCCGCACCCGGCGCCGGCGGGCGAAGGGGTGGTCGGGCGCGGTGGCCAGCACGAGGGGGTCGTCGAACAGCGGCGTCGTCACCACCAGCGGGTCGGTGACGGGCAGCACCACCAGGGCCAGGTCGACCTCGCCCGCAGCCACCTGGGGCACCAGCTGGTGCGAGCCCGCCTCCACCACCGACAGGTCGATGCCCGGGTGGCTGGCATGGAAGGCCACCAGGGCCGGCGCCAGCGCGCTGGTGATGAGGCTGGGCGTGGCCCCGACGGAGACGCGGCCCCGGGCCATGCCCGACAGGGCCCGCGCCTCGGCCCCGGTGGCCTCCACGTCGGACAGCACGCGTTGTATGAATGGCAGGAGGGCGGCGCCGTCGGGCGTGAGGGTGACCGGGCCCTGCCCGGGTCCCCGGTTGAACAGCACCACGCCGAGCTCGCGCTCGAGCAGGCGGACCTGGCGTGACAGCGAGGGCTGGGCCAGGTGCAGGCGGGCGGCGGCCTGGGTGAAGCTCTGCTCCTCGGCCACGGCCAGCGCGTAGGTCAGTTGGTGCAGCTGCACTGATTCAGAGTGTATCGATTCAGAGCCTATCGCTCTGATCTTCATGCCCTTTATGTCTTTGACCTGTGACCAGGCGGACCGTAGGGTGATCGCCGGCCCAGACCTGGGGCTGAGCTGGGCACTGAGGAGGATCGAGTGACGACCACAGTCGACAACCCGACCACGACGCCGGTGGTGATCGGGGCACCCCGGGGTGGACCTGACGTCCCGACCCTGCGCAAGGACGGCTGGTGGGTCGAGCCGGTCATCACGGCTTCCATTCTGCTGGCCTTCGTCATCTACTCGACCTGGGCCGCCTTCGTCGGGAAGGACTACTACGCCGGCGCCAACCTGGGCCGCGACCTCGTCTCGCCCTTCTACTCCCCCTGCATCGCCAACAGCTGCGTGCCGGGCAGCCACACCTTCGGGACGCTGCCCTTCTGGAACTACTCGCCGGCGCTGCTGATCCTCATCTTCCCGCTCGGCTTCCGCCTCACCTGCTACTACTACCGCAAGGCCTACTACCGGTCGTTCTGGTTGTCGCCACCCGCCTGTGGCGTGGCTGACGCCCACGGCAGCTACACCGGCGAGACGCGCTTCCCGCTGATCCTGCAGAACATCCACCGCTACTTCTTCTGGATCCTCCTGCTCTTCAACGCCATCCTCACCTACGACGCCATCCTCGCCTTCCGCCAGCCCTACCTCGTCGGTGGGGTCGAGCACACGCACATCGGCATCAGCGTCGGCACCGCCGTGTTGTGCGCCAACGCCGCCTTCCTCTGGCTGTACTCGTTGTCGTGCCACGCCTGCCGGCACTTCTGCGGCGGCCAGGTGAAGTCCTTCGCCAAGCACCCCACCCGCCACAAGCTCTGGAAGTTCGTCACGCCGCTGAACGCGCTCCACATGCGCTTCGCCTGGATCAGCCTCTTCGGCGTCGCCCTGTGCGACCTCTACGTGCGGCTGGTGGCAAGCGGGACGATCCACGACCCCGGCTTCCACTTCTAGACCGATGTCGTCACCCGCACCCACAGCCGACTTCGAGACATTCGACTACGACGTCATCATCATCGGCGCCGGTGGTTCCGGACTGCGCGCCGCCATTGAGGCCAAGGAGCGTGGCCTGCGCGTGGCGCTCGTCTGCAAGTCGCTGCTCGGCAAGGCGCACACCGTCATGGCCGAGGGCGGCATGGCCGCCGCCATGGGCCATGTGTGGCCCGAGGACAACTGGCAGGTCCACTTCCGCGACACCATGCGCGGCGGCAAGATGCTGAACAACTGGCGCATGGCGCAGATCCACGCGCAGGAAGCGCCCGACCGCGTCTACGAGCTCGAGCGCTGGGGGGCGCTGTTCGACCGCACCGAGGACGGGCGCATCACCCAGCGCGACTTCGGCGGCCACCGCTACGCCCGCCTGGCCCACGTGGGCGACCGCACCGGCCTGGAGCTGATCCGCACCCTGCAGCAGAAGGTCGTCTCCATGGGCACCGACGTCTTCATGGAGACCAAAATCCTTCGCCTGCTCCCCGACGCCGAAGGGCGCATCTCCGGCGCGGTGGGCTACCGGCGCCCGACCGGCGAAATGGTCCTCTTCACCGCCAAGGCATTCGTGCTCGCCACGGGCTCCATCGGCAAGTCCTGGAAGTACACGTCGAACTCGTGGGAGTCCGTCGGCGACGGCCACGCCATGGCGATCTGGGCCGGGGCCGACGTCATCGACATGGAGTGCGTGCAGTTCCACCCGACCGGCATGGTCTGGCCGCTGTCGGTGCGCGGCATCCTCGTCACCGAGGGCGTGCGCGGCGACGGCGGCGTGCTGCGCAACTCCGAGGGCAAGCGCTTCATGTTCGACTACGTGGCCGACATGTTCCGGGCCGAGACGGCGGAGACCGAAGAAGAGGCCGACGCCTGGTACGACGACCACATCAACTACCGGCGCACGCCCGACCTGTTGCCGCGCGACGAGGTGGCACGCGCCATCAACTCGGAGGTGAAGGCCGGCCGCGGCACCCCGCACGGCGGCGTCTTCCTCGATATCGCCTCGCGCCGCACGCCCGAGTACATCCGGCGCCGGCTCCCGTCCATGTACCACCAGTTCATGGAATTGGCGGGCGTCGACATCACCGCCGGCCCCATGGAGGTCGGCCCGACCTGTCACTACATGATGGGCGGCGTGCGCGTCGACGCCGAGACGCAGGCCGCCACCGTCCCGGGCCTCTTCGCCATCGGCGAGGTGTCGGGCGGCATGCACGGCGCCAACCGCTTGGGCGGCAACTCGCTCTCGGACCTCATCGTCTTCGGCCGTCGGGCCGGCATCGGTGCGGCCGACTTCGCGGAGGGCCGCACCGGGACGCCCAGCGTCGACCCGGCGGAGGTCACCTCGGTGATCGACGAGGCGTTCGCGCCGTTCGGACGCGAGGAGGGCCCCAATCCCTACGACGTCCACGAGGAACTGCAGGAGACCATGCAGGCGCTGGTCGGCATCATCCGCACCGGGCCCGAGCTCGAAGAGGCGCTGGTAAAGCTCGAGGACCTGAAGGACCGCACGTCCAAGGTGCAGGTGAAGGGCGGCCGCGCCTACAACCCGGGCTGGAACCTCGCCACCGACCTGCCGTCCATGATCACGACGTCCATCGCCGTGGCGCAGGGTGCCCTCAACCGCAAGGAGTCGCGCGGCGGGCACACCCGGGAGGACTACCCGGGCCCCGACGCCGCCATGGGCAAGGTCAACTTCGTGCAGCGGCAGACCGAGGCGCACGGTTACCTGGCCCCGATCGCCATCGGCCCCGAGCCGCTGCCCGAAATGCCGCCAGAGCTGCGCGCCCTGTTCGAGGAGGCCCCCAAGCCATGACCGACACCCAGACCACGCAGGCCGCTGCCGCCCCGTCGGGCGAGAGCGGGAACGCCACCGTCACCATGCGGGTGTGGCGGGGGGACGACGTCGGCGGCGAGTTCACCGACTACGTCATGCCGGCCGTCGAGGGCGAGGTGGTGCTCGACGTCATCCACCGCATTCAGGCGACCGACGCGCCGGACCTGGCCTGCCGGTGGAACTGCAAGGCCGGCAAGTGCGGGTCGTGCTCGGCCGAAATCAACGGCCTGCCCCGCCTCCTGTGCATGACGCGCATGGACACGCTGCCCCCGGGCGAAGCCGTGACGGTGGCGCCCATGAAGACCTTCCCGATCATCCGCGACCTCGTCACCGACGTCTCCTTCAACTACGAGGTGGCCAAGACGATCCCGGCCTTCAAGCCCGGCCCCGAGCCCGAGGGCGGCTACCGGATGATGCAGGTCGACGTCGAGCGCGGCCAGGAGTTCCGCAAGTGCATTGAGTGCTTCATGTGCCAGGACATCTGCCACGTAATCCGCGACCACGAGGACAACAAGCCCAACTACGCCGGGCCCCGCTTCTTCATCCGCTTCGCCGAGCTCGAGATGCACCCGCTCGACGTCAACGACCGCCGGGAGCTGGCGCACGACCGTGGCCTCGGCATGTGCAACATCACCAAGTGCTGCACCGAGGTGTGCCCCGA
>DATCEZ010000294.1:0-4097 GCA_036509775.1 Acidimicrobiales bacterium | reverse complement strand
CCCTGCCCCGCCCTGGCCGCGGGGGCCGGGCTGCTTCCGCCCGGCATGAACGGCGCCACCACGAAGGCCGTCAGTGGTATCAGCATGGCGCAGGCGCCCATCACCAGGCGCCACGGCACCGTGCCTTTCCAGCGGTCCATCTGCGTCTGCAATCTGGACATCCCCCCGACCTCCATTTCTGCATGGAGAACGGCGGTGGGGCCACCGACCTGCGGTCTGTCCGTGGTCAGTCCGTGCGGGGCGGGGCCAGGGCGTTGACCAGCAGGGCCACGCCGATCCCCAGGATCAGACCGAAGATCAGGGCCAGCACCGTCCACTCGACCGTCTTGGGCGAGACCGGCTTGCTTGGGGCCGTGGCCGTCGAAATGACCTGACCCGCCTCCGTCGTCACACCCTGCGATGCGTAAAACTGGTAGTTCTGCAGTTGGTTCTGCAGTGTCGTGAGCTGGCCCTGCAGGTCCCCGAGCTGCGTTTCGTCCGGGGTCACGTTGGTCGTCGCCGGCGCGCTGCGGATCTGGGAGTTCAGGTTGGCGATGGCCAGTTGCAGGGTGTCGATCTTGTTCTGCACCTGGGACTGCGCCGAGCTGAAGGTGTCCTGGGTCTGCTTCTGCTCGAAGGCGATGTACGCCTTGGCGTAGGCGTTCGCTGCCACGGCGGCGGCCTGGGGGTCTTTGGAGCGGACCGACACCTGCACCACGTCGGTGGTGCCGACCTGGGTCGCGGTCACCGACGGGGCCCCCGGCAGCGTCTTAGACACCAGTTGGGCCACCGCCGAGCTCTCAATCACCTCAATGCCGTCGGGCACGTCGGCCAGCGGCGCGACGCCCGCAGGGGAGTTGGCCTCGACGAGCGTCTGCGAAATGGGCGGCTCCAGGAGCACCGAGGCCGATGCCTCGTAGCTGGGCTTCGTCAGGATGCAGTAGGTCAGGGTCGCTCCCACGCAGATGGAGGCCACCACCAGGATCGTGACCCGCTTCCGCCACAGTAGGAGGGCGTACTCGCGCAGGCCGGAAGGTTCGGCAATGGCCGTCTCCGGGCCCCTGTAGGCCCGCAACCCAGGTTGCTCACTCTCGAGAGGATCACTCATCGATGGCGGAACGTGGCGCAGCGCCTGTTCTTGCTCCCATTCATCCAATCGGATGATTCGCGGCGCCGTAGGCAAAGGGGGCGCCTGCAGTTTCCGTTGCGTGGGGACGAAGGTGATGAAGGAAGACCTCTTCGTGGTCGTGGCGCGCCGGCTGGTCTACGTGGGCCTGGTCTTCCTGCCGCTATTGCATTACCGCATCGGCAAGGCCTTCGATCTCAGCGATCTGTGTTTCTTGATCGCTGCCGTCTTCATGATCCTCACCCGGCGCCCCCCGCCCAAGGCGCCGCCGGCGCCCGCCTGGTACTTCGGTTCCTTCGTCTTCATCCTGGCCGGTGTCGTCGCGTCGGCCCAGGCCGTCTCGAAGACGGCGTCGCTGCAGGTCGTTTTCAACGCCATCTTCGTCTTCTTCGTCCTGCAGTGGATGCTGCGCCAGTTGCTCAACAACGCAGAGCGCATCCGCACCGGCATGGTCGCCTTCATCCTCGGATCCTCCGTGTCGGCCTTCGTGGCCTTCCTCCAGACCGAGTTCCACGTCCTCGGCTACAGCCACCAGGCCAGCCTTGAGGGCTCACGCGCCGTCGGCTTGAGCGATCAGCCCAACATCGCCGCCGTCGCGTTCGCCCTGGGCCTGGTCTTCGCCATCGGCATTGTCGTCGAGGTGGGCCTGCGGCGGTATTGGTACCTCGGTGTGTGCATGGCGGTGCTGGCCGGCGCGCTGATCTTCAGCGCCAGCGTCTCCGGCATGACCAGCACCCTGGTGGGCTGCTTCGTGTTGTTCATCACCCGGGGTTTCCGCTTGCGCACCATCCTCGGCGTGGTGGCCGCGCTGGCCGTGGTGTACGTCATCGCCATCTCGGTGCAGTCGAGCGGGAGTCACTTCGACCTGAACCCGATCGCCCGCATCGAGCAGACGACCGGGACGAACACCGGGTACAACACCGTGAACCCGCGCGTGGCGACACTGGAGCACTCGTGGAACGGCATTGTGCAGAGCCCGATCATCGGGCACGGGCTCGATCAGGCAACGATCGACGTGTACTACGACGCCGACGTCGGGGTGTACTACCCGGCGCACAACATCGTCATCCTGTACTGGTTCGCCGGCGGCATCTTCATGGTGGCGGCCGGCGCGCTGATGATGGGTTCTTCTTTCAACCGCCTGCTGCGCGGTCGGCTGCGCCTGGGGCGCCGCAAGGGCGCTGACCGCGCCCTGCGCGACACCGTGCTGGCCGGTTGTGTGACCGTCCTGTTCTTCTCGTTCCAGTCGCCCGAGCTCGTGGATCGCTGGCTCTGGCTCCCGTTCATGCTCGCCTTGTGCTTCCGTACCGTCGGACCCGGTGACGATCCGGGCCCCGGCCTCATGGTGCCCGTCGCCGAGTCCCAGCCGGTCCGGGCACCCACGACGGAACCCGCGCTACCACGCGCTCCGCACGAGACGGCCGAGGCTCTTCCGGTCCTACGCCGCGTCAGCGGCACGGTGCAGGCCGCAGCACGATCGAGGCGACCGTCGTGACAATCGAGACCCCCCAGACACCGAAACGCACCCGGACCCCCCAGCCACTCGGCCTGGGCGAGATGTTCGACGACCGCATCCTGGGTCTCGACAGCGCCCACGTCTTCATGGTGAGCGCGCAGGCGGTGGCCGCCCGTTCCAAGGTCGTGGCGGAGGTGGGCTGCGGACGGGGTGTCCTGGTCGACCTCGACCAGCCGGGCGGGGCCTGGCAGGACCTGCGGGGAGCTGGCCGCACGGTCATCGGCATCGACATCGAGCAGACCGGGGCGGAGAACCCGGTCATCGACGAGTTCCGACTCATCGGGCGGGACGGGCGGTGGCCCCTCGACGACGGATCGGTGGACCTCGCCGTCAGCGATTTCGTCCTGGAGCACGTCACCGACCCAGAGGACTTCGTGCGCGAGCTCGCCCGCGTCCTGCGGCCCGGCGGCATGTTCATCGCCCGCACCATCAGCCGCCATTCCGTCCTGGCGGCGGCGGCCCGGGTGGTCCCGAACGACCACCATGCCAAGGCACTCGAGCGCCTGCAGCCGGGCCGGGAGGAGCGCGACGTCTTCCGCACCGCCTACAAGATGAACACCCGCAAGGACCTGGCCCGCCTGTTCGACGGCGACTTCGACCTGGCCCTGGCCCGCCGGACGGGGCTGGAGCAGTACGCCAAGCCCTGGCCGCGACTGCGTCGCGGGGTGGCGCAGGTCGAACGCCACCTGCCCACCTCCATGTGGATGGCGCTCGTCATCTTCGCCCGCCGACGGGACTGACGCCGCGGCTGACGGCCGGCGCCCGCAGTTACCCGATGCTGGCGGTCAACGCGGCGCGGACATCCGTCGCCGTGCGCTGCCAGGTGAAGGTCGACGCATGCTCGACCCCCGCCCGCAGCTCCTCCGCCGTGGTCTGGCGTGCCAGCGGGACCGCACGCGCCAGCGCGGGGGCGTCCCAGCCGTCCATCACCGTCGCGAGACCACCCGTCACCTCGAGCAAGGCCGGATCGGGCGTCACCACCACCGGGATCCCGAGGCGCATCGCCTCCACTGCGGGCAGGCCGAATCCCTCGTAGTCGGACGGGAAGACGACGAGAGCAGCGGACGTGAACTGCTGCTGGAACTCGTGGTCGTCCAGCCACGGCCGCAGCGTGACCAGATCGCCGATGCCCCGGGCGGCCGCTCCCGCTTCGACCGCTGCACGCGCCTCCACGGACAACCCCACGACGACCAGCGGCATCGCCTCCGAACGGGCGTGGAGTATGGCCCAGGCGTCGAGCACGAGGTCCACGTTCTTGTTCATCCACTGCCCGAAGGCCAGCGCATACCCGGGGCCGTCCCCCTGCGGCGCCGGCCAGGCGAGCACGTGGTCGACGCCCAGCGGTGCCACCGTGACTCGGCGTGCGCGCAAGAAGGGGTGGGCGGCCAGCAGGTCATCGTGCGTCCGCTGCGAGATGCACGCGATCGCGTCCGCCTGGTGGTACCCGATGCCGTAGCTGACGCGCCGGAGCAGGCG
>DATCEZ010000293.1:0-14595 GCA_036509775.1 Acidimicrobiales bacterium | reverse complement strand
CCCGCCGACGTGACAGCGGCCCTCGCCCAGATCGACCCCGCACTCGTGCTGGAGATCAAGGAGGACGCCTTCTCCGACCCGGCGGCGCTGGCCGGTGCCGTCGGCGGCGGTGCTCCGGTGCCGTCGGGCGCCCTCCCCAGCCAGCCCTCGGATGTCGCGCTTGTGCTCTTCACCTCGGGATCGACCGGCATCCCCAAGGCGGTCCTGCACACCCAGAGAGGCCTGAGCTGGAAGGCGTCGTTGATGGCCCGCGTGCACGGTCTGGGCCCGGCCGACGCCGTCCTGATGCCCGCACCGATGGCCCACATTTCGGGCCTGCTCAACGGGGTCCTCGTGCCGGGTGCCGCCGGCCTGCGCTCGGTACTGGTGCGCCGCTTCGACCCCGAGCAGGCGCTGGCGCTCGTGGCGCGGGAGCGCATCTCCTTCCTGGCCGGACCGCCGACCTTCTTCATTGCCATGGCGCGCGCCCTGGCCGCGTCGCCGGGGACCGACGTGTCGTCGATCCGGCTGGTGTCCAGTGGCGGCGCGTCGGTGACCCCGGCCTTCGTCGAGGACACCGCCCGCACCTTCGACTGCCGCGTGAAGCGAACCTACGGCTCGACCGAGGCGCCGACGGTCACCACGAGCACCGACGATGATCCGTTCGAGAAGGCACGCGACACCGACGGGCGAGCCGTCGGCGCGGTCGAGCTGCGCGTCTCGGACCCCGAGACCGGCGCCCGCTGTCGCACCGGGACGTCCGGTGAGCTCTGGGTGCGTGGTCCCGAGATGTTCGCCGGCTACGCCGACGCGCAGCAGACCGCCGCGGTCATCGCCCGGGGCGGCTGGTTCCGGACTGGGGACCTGGCCACCGTCGACGCCGAGGGCTGGGTGCGCATCGTCGGCCGGCTCAAGGACGTGATCATCCGGGGCGGCGAGAACATCTCGGCCTCCGAGGTCGAGGGCGCCCTCGAAGCCCATCCCGACATCCACCATGCCGTCGCCGTGGGGTATCCGGACCCACTCCTGGGCGAGCGGGTCGCCGCCTTCGTGGAATCCGCTGCGCCCTTCGACCTCGACGAATGCCGGCGCTGGTTCGCGAGCCGCGGCATGGCAAAGTTCAAGACGCCCGAGAAGGTCGAATGCCTCGACCACCTCCCGTTGCTGGGGTCGGGCAAGCCGGACCGGGCCGCACTGCAGCGCCGTGCCGCCGCCACCTGAGGGCACAACACATCCCCCGCGGCCGGCCGGGCCCCACTAGCTTTTGGCCCGTGCCTCGCCGCAATCTGATTCCCCTGGTGCTGCTGGCCGTCCTCGGACTGGGCGGGCTCGCCTTCGCGGTGCTCGGCGCATCGTCGGCCCCGAGCGGGGCCACGCTCGCGGTGCAGAACGGCTCCGCCCGGACATTCGGCACGCCGACCGGATCGACCTCCTTCGCCATGGACCTCGTCAACACCATCTCCGCCGGCGGGTCGAAGGGCACCATCAGCCAGATCCGGCAGGTGGACTACAAGCCCTCCTCCCGCATGACGGTGTACCAGGAGACCGGTTCCAGCTCGAAGCTGATCGCCGTGCTGAGCCCGTCGGCGGCGGCCTGCAGCCTGAGCACCTACACGGCCATCGTCGGTGGCTCCACGCCCTGGACGCCCAACGGGACGAACTTCGTGCGGACGGAGACCCTGGCCGCCTACGACGCCCGGGTGCCGGCCGCCACGGCGACGACCTGTGCACCCCGCGCCAGCACAGTGCAGGGCACGGTCAAGGAGCGGGCCGCCGTACGGGGCGGCTTCCTGGTCGGTGTGCGCCTGACCGTGGTGGTGCCGCCCCAGAAGATGCAGAACGGCCAAGCGGCCGCCAACGGGGTCGAGAACCAGGCGCTGGTGCTCCTGCAGATCAACGGCACCCAGACGTCGTCGCTCAAGTCCTAGCTGCGCAGAACACCTGGCCCGGACGACGTACCCGTCAGGAGAGGGATTCGCCGGCCTCGATCCTGGTGCGCAGCAACGTGGCGATGCGATCGCGGTGGGCGGCGGCATCGCCGTAGCTCACCTGATCGAGTTGCGCCCGCTTCAGGTAGAGGTGCATGTCGTGCTCCCACGTGAAGCCGATGCCACCGTGCACCTGGAGCCCTGCCGCCATGACACGGCGCGAGGCGTCGGAGCACCACGCCTTGGCCATGCTGGCCGCAAGGGAGCGCTCCGCGTCGCCGGCAGCGGCGCACCAGGCGGCGTAGTAGGCGGTCGAACGCATTCCCTCCACGTCGACCAGGGCGTCGGCCAGCATGTGCTTGACCGCCTGGAACGAGCCGATGGGCTTGCCGAACTGCACCCGGTCCTTGGCGTACTGCACCGTGAGGGCCAGGACATGGTCCGCGGCCCCGAGCATTTCCGCGCTGGCCAGCGTGGCGGCCCGGTCGAGGAGCAGTGCGGCGGCTTCCTCGCCGCCCAGGAACCGTGCCGGCGTGCCGTCGAAGGCGAGGACCCCGAGCTCGCGTGTGCGGTCCATGGCCGACAACGGAGCAGGGCGTCCCTCGGCGCGGAGGTCGACGCCGTAGACACCGCCGTCGGCAAGCACCACGGCCACATCGGCCGAAGGAGCGTAGGCCACCGGGGCCGTCTGCCCGCTCAGTCGTACCTGGCCGTCCGCGGCCGCCACGGTCAGCCGATCGGGGCCCGGTGCGGCCGCCACGCAGCCAACCGCCTCACCCTGGCCGAGCGCCTCGCGCCACTCCTTCGTCCCGGAGTCGGCCCTCGCCTCGTCTCCGCACAGTGCGCCGAGCGCCACGATGGTGGGGAGGAACGGCGCCGCCACCAATCGTCGCCCGATCTCCTCGCAGAGCACCGCGAGCTCGACCATGCCCAGCCCCAGGCCCCCGTCGTCCTCGGGCAGTTCGATCGCCAACCATCCCTGGTCCGCCATGGCCGACCAGACCGCCCCGTCGTACCCCGTCGGAGCATTCACCACCGCCTCGCCCGAGGCAGCCCCGGCACCGGGGAGGGTTCCGACGATCGCTCCGGGCCCGACCCGAGCGCGCAGCGCGTCAGACCCGGCCATTTTGTCGAGGAGCGACGCAGCGGCATCACGCAGGGCTTGCTGGTCGCCTGAGAGGTCGAAGTCCACGGCGGCGCAGTCTACGGTGGCTGCTGACACGGGTGTCACCTCGCTCGGTGGCTGTGCCATGCTGCGGCGGATGGATCTGCACGCCACGGCTGAGCAGGAGTCCCTGCGGGCGGCGTTCCGCAGCTGGCTGATGGAGCACCTGCCCTGGCCCTACGGCGTCGGGCTGCCGCCCCGCTTCGACGACCTGGCCGAGACGGTCGCCTTCGGGCGGCGTTGGCAGGCGGAGCTGGCGGCCGACGGCTGGGTCGGCCTGACCTGGCCCGAGGAATACGGCGGGCGCGGCCTGGGGGCACTCGAGAACTACGTGGTGATTGAGGAGTTGGCCCGGGCCCGGGCCCCAGAGCTGGTGGGCCGGATCGGCATCAACCTGGTGGGACCGACCTTGCTGGCCCACGGGACGCCCGAGGCGAAGGAGCGGTTCCTGCCCCGGATCCTCTCGGCCTCCGAACTGTGGTGCCAGCTCTTCAGCGAGCCGGACGCCGGCAGCGACCTGGCCTCACTGACCACCCGCGCCGTCCCGGTGGAGGGCGGCTACCAAGTCACGGGCCGCAAGGTCTGGACCTCCTACGCCCAGTTCGCCGACTGGGGCCTCTGCCTCACCCGGAGTGATCCCGACGCGCCGAAGCGCCAGCAGGGCATCACCGCGCTCATCATCGACATGCACGCCCCGGGCGTGGTGGTGCACCCGCTCGTGCAGTCCACCGGCGAGGCGGAGTTCAACGAGGTCGAGCTGGACGATGTCTTCGTGCCGGCGGATCGGCGGGTCGGTCCCGAAGGTGAGGGCTGGGGTGTCGCCGGGTCGACGTTGGCCCACGAGCGTGGCATCAATCCGCGCCAGCTCGTGATCCACACTCAGCTCATTGAGGAGCTGCTCCGCCTGGCCGAAGCCAACGGCAGCTTCGACGACTGGCGGCTCCGGCAGTCACTGGCCCAGGCGGCCACTGAGGTGCGTTTGTTCCAGCTCCACAACTGGCGCTCCCTGACCCGCTTCTCGAAGGGCGAGGCGCCGGGGCCCGAAGGCAGCGCCCTCAAGCTGTACTGGAGCGAGATGTCCAAGCGGCTGCACCAGACGGCACTCGACGTGCTCGGCTCGGCCTCCCCGCTGTGGGAGGGGGCGGAGGGGAACCCCGCCGACGGAGCCTGGCAGCGTTCGTGGCTGTACTACCAGGCATCGTCCATATTCGCCGGGACCAACGAAATTCAGCGCACGCTGGTCGGCGAGCGCGTCCTGGGGCTGCCCCGGGGTTGAGCGTCGGCCCGCAGGTGGGTGGCGCGGCAGCATGAACGATTCAGGGAGGATGGGTGTCATGGCAGAGAACTTCGAAACGATCCTGTACGTGGTCGATGGTGCCGTGGCCACCATCACCATGAACCGGCCTGACATGGCCAACGCGCAGGACTCGACCCTCATTGACGAGCTTGACGCGGCCTTGGACCTGGCTGACGCCGACGATGCGGTCCGGGTCGTGATCCTGGCCGGCGCTGGCAAGCACTTCTCCTCGGGGCACGACCTCAAGGCGCTGGTCAGCGGGGACGGCTCCGATCCCTGGGTCGCCATGCGCGAGACGCCCGAGGGCAAGTTCCACCACGAGAAGACGATGTATTACGACCGCTGCATGCGGATCCACGACTTCCGCAAGCCGACCATCGCTGCCGTCCAGGGCAGCTGCGTCGCGGCGGGCCTCATGCTGGCCGCCATGTGCGACCTCATTGTGGCCGCCGACGACGCCGAGTTCTCCAATCCGGTCCTGCGCCTTACGGGTGCCGGCGTCGAGCTGCTCGTCGAGCCATGGGAGCTCGGTATCCGGAAGGCGAAGGAGTTCCTCTTGACCGGCGACACCATCGACGCCCAGGAGGCCTGGCGGCTGGGTCTGGTCAACCGGGTTGTCCCCCGGCCCGAGCTCGAAGCGAAGACGCGGGAACTGGCCGACCGGATCGCCCTCGTTCCGCCGGTCACGGCGCAGACCGTCAAGGACAGCCTCAACCAGACCGGCACCCTGATGGGCAAGCGCGACGCGCTCAAGTACCACTTCATGGCGCACCACTGGGTCCACAACACCTCCACCGCGCTCAACGCGCTGGCCGCCCGTAAGAGCAAGGGCTCCATGCGTGACGTGATGGCCGAACGCGACCAGGGCCACCCGGAGTGAGCGAGCCGTCCCCGGGGCCGCTGGCCGGCATCCGTGTCATCGATGCCGGCACGCGCATCTCCGCTCCGTTCTGCGCTGGGCTGCTGGGCGAGCTCGGCGCCGACGTGATCAAGGTGGAGCTGCCGGGCGAGGGCGACTTCATGCGCACTATCGGCCCGTTCGTGCCGATGGAGGACGAGCCCGACTACTCGCTCTTCTGGGCCGTCGAGGGGCGGGGCAGGCGCGGCGTCACGTGCGACCTGCGCAAGCCCGAAGGCAAGGAGCTCTTCAAGCGCCTGTTGGCAACGGCGGACGTCCTGTGCGAGAACTTCCGGCCCGGCACCATGGAACGGTGGGGCCTCGGCCCGGACGACCTCTCAGACGACCTCGTCTACGTGCGCATCAGCGTCTTCGGGCAGTCAGGCCCCTACTCCCCCCGTCCGGGGCTCGACCGCCTCGGCATCGCCTTCGGAGGGCTCCTCAATCTCACCGGCGAACCGGACCGCCCGCCGGTCCGGCCCGGCGTCACGATTTCGGACTACCTCACCGGCACCTTCGCCGCCTTCGCCGCGGTGTCCGCGCTCTACGGACGGGACCAGGCGGGCCAGGGCGGCGACGTCATCGACGCGCCGCTCTACGGCTCGGTCCTGCGCATTCTGGAGTGGACGCTGGCCGGGTACGACAAGCTGGGCCTCGTCCGTCAACGTGAGGGGAACCGGCTCTCGACCTCCGCCCCGCTCGACAACTACCCCACCGCCGACGGCTTCTTCATCTGCATCGTGGCGGGCTCCGATGCCAACTTCCACCGCCTCTGCAGGGCGATGGATCGTCAGGACCTGGTCGAGGACCCCCGCTTCACCACGCTGGCCGAACGGGCCTCCCGCAGTGGCGAAATCAACGGCATTGTGGCCGACTGGACCTCGAGCCTCCCCGCCGAGGAGATCACGGCACGTTGCGTCGAGCACGACGTCCCGGTCGGGACTGCCTACAGCGCCGCCGACATCTTCAACGACCCGCACATGGCTGCCCGCGGTGACCTCGTGTCCATCGACGATCCCGTCATCGGCGCTGTTCGTCAGCAGGCTCCCTTCCCCCGGCTGGCCAAGCACCCGACTCTCGTGCCGAGCGGCGCCCCGCGCCTGGGTCAGCACAACCGCGAGGTGTGGTGCGACCTGGTCGGACTGAGCGACGACGAGCTGGCGGACCTGGGCTCGCGCGGCGTGGTCTAGGGGGCCCGCCCGCTGACGCGACCACCAGTACGGCGAGGGATCGGATGGACATCGACGAACGACCTGTTGCCATACTGCAACCGTGTCGAAGGTCGATCTCCTGCGGCTTCGTACCGCACTCGAGGCCTCGTGGGACTCCGAGACGTCCTGACATCCCAACTGGCGAGTGCCCTCCAACGTGCCGGGCTCTCGTTCTCTCGCGGGTGTTCGTGGACCATCGACACGCCGTACCGCGAGTCGATCGATGAGGCGAGGCACTACCAGGTCGACGGGGTGCTCTGCGTCGAGATGGAGGCGGCGGCCTTGTTCACCGTCGGCGCGTTCCGCTCGGTTCAGGTCGCCAGCGCCTTCGCCCTCAGTGACCTCTTGGACGCCGACGAGTGGCAGCCCCACATGAAGCACGAGGCGACCGAGGCAGGACTCACCGGACTGTTCGAGGCCGCGCTGTCCGCGCTGCAATGAGTGTCGCTGTCGCTGTCGCCCCGCCCGCGGCCCATCTGGAGCCGGTGCTAGCTCGAGCTGACGACCCGGCCGTAGTAGGCGGCCCCGCCGAAGGTGAACACACCGCCGTCTGAGGCGGCCATCCAGTACCCGTTGGTGGCGTTGTCCGCCGCCATACCCACCACCGGTGCCGCCAGAGCGATACTGCCGGTGCTGCCGTCGAAGGGCGCCTGGCCGTAGGTGAAGATGCCGCCGTCGGAGGCCACGAAGCGGTAGCCCTGGCCGTTGGGTGACGCCTCAATGCCCACGATGGGCTTGTTCAGGTGGATGCTGCCGGTGCTGCCGTAGAACATGGCGTTGAAGCTGAAGATGCCGCCGTCGGAGGCCACCTCCCAGTAGCCGCCCGTGGCCGGGTCGGCGGCGAGGCCGACGATGGGCTTGTTGAGGGGCTTGCCGCCCATCGACCCGAAGAAGGCCGCATTGCCGAAGCTGAAGATGCCGCCGTCGGTCGCGACCAGCCAGTAGCCCCTGCCGTTGGGCGTCCTGGCGATGCCCACAATGGGCTGGTTCAGGCGCAGCGAGCCGGTGGACCCGTAGAACGCCGCATCACCGAAGCTGAAGATGCCGCCGTCGGTCGCGACCAGCCAGTACCCCTTGCCGTCGAGCGTCGAGGCAATGCCCGCGATCGGCGCATTGAGCGAACCGCTGAGGGAGCCATAGTTCGCGGCGGACCCGAAGGCGCCGACCGTGCCGTTGGCCTCGACCTCCCAGTAGCCGGTTCCATTGGGCGTCGGCGCAATGGCAACCGTGCGCGAGCTGCTCTGGACCGAGGTGGCCAGTTGGCCCCAGCTCGCCGTGATGTCAGTCGGGGGCGAGCAGGTGCTGACGAAAAGAGCGGCGACGGAGCCCCCCAAGTAGCCGTTCGGAGAGAAGGCCGCGCCCATCGAGAGAACCGGCGGCCCGGAGGGGCAGCCGCCGAACTGATGCAGGATGATGTCGCGGTGGCCCCAGCAACCCGAGGGGTCCGCTGCGCTACAGGCCGAGTTGGACGTCGCCGAGCCGCTGTAGCCGTCGTCGTACATCCAGTAGTAGTCGGCCTCGAGCACCGAAGTGAGACCGCCGGCCCAGATTGATCCGCCGAACGTGATGGGGCCGCCACCGGTCACACTGGACGGGAAGCTCGGGTCACTGCCTGCGTTGGCCCCGCCCTGCGCGTAGAAGTCCAACTGCGAGGTCACGTATTCGATCGGCTGCTCGCCGCGGTCGATGCGCTCGTCGTTGACGACGGTGAGCACTTGCTGGTCGATCGGAAGCGCACCGAGGGCGGACTCGGAGACGTTCATGGCGCCGACACCTTCCTGGCTGCGCGCGTCGTTGATGGATGCGAGCCAGTCCGGGTTGTCCGGCGCAATGTTGGCGGAGGGATTCGAAGGAGGCAGGATGCCGGCAGCCGACGCGGGTGACGCGCTGGCGAACCCGGCTGCGACGGTACTCAGAACGATGGCCCCGACGGGCACTAGAAGTGTCGCCACTCGGCGGCGGGCACTGCGAAGCACGGTGTCGTCCCCCTCTTTCTGCTCTTCGTTAGAGGAGGTATCGGAAGGAAGCGCGGAATCCGAATAGGACTTTTTGACTAAATCCCAACTAATGCCGCAGGTCCAAGGCGTGCCGGGGCCGCAGACGAGGTTTGAGCATGCGTTGTCGCAACTGTTGGCGGCAGCTGTTGCGACCCCGGTGTCGTGCCTACGACGGAGCCTCAGAACACCCCGTGCAACCGGTCGGCCACGGATCGGCAATGGCGCCACACGCCGGCCGCGCACCGCGTTGGTCGCGGTGTCGAATTTCTCGGAGTCGGAGGGTCAGCCCATCGTCGGTGACGACGCGAGCCGGTTCCTTACCCCCGAGGCAGGCCGAGCACGCGCTCCGCCACAATGTTGCGCTGAATCTCGGAGGTGCCGCCCGAGATGGTGCCGGAGAACGAGCGCAGGAATTGCAGCGTCCACGCCCCGTCGTAGAAGGAGCCGTTGGCGCTCTCCTCCACCCGGTCCGCATCGAATCGCGCCAGGTCCCATTCTGTGAAGCGGTTCGGTCCCGGACCGTCGAGGTCGAGGCCCTCCAGGCCGAGCGCTTCCTGCGCGAGGTGGCAGGCCCGCTGCTCGCCTTCGCTCGTGAAGAGCTTGAGGACCATGTGCTCGGGCGACATCTCCCCCCGGCTCGCCTTGGCGAACCCGCGGTAGCCCAGGCAGCGCATGGCCTCGGTGTCGGTGGCCAGTCGGCCGATGGCCTCCGCCAGGCGCGGATCGTCGCCCAGGGTGCCACCGTGGCCGTCGGGACGCGCCGCCACGCGCACGAGTCCCTTCAGCGTGCGCTCCATCTTCGACACGTTCATAATCCAGAGCATCCCGCGCTCGTGGCGTAGCGAGCCCTGGCTCACCGTCCACCCGTGGTTGAGCTCGCCCAGCAGGTTCTCTTCGGGCACCTCCACGTCGGTGAAGAAGACCTCGTTGAAGTCCGCGTGGTGCGGGTCGGTGAGCTCGGGCAGGGGCCGGCACACAATGCCCGGCGTGCGCATGTCGACGATCAGTGTGCTGATGCCGCGATGCTTGGGCGCCTCGGGGTCGGTGCGCACGTAGCAGAGGCAGAAATCGGCCTCGTGGGCGCCCGAGGTCCACACCTTCTGCCCGTTCACCACGAAGTGGCCGTCACGGTGCTCGGCCCGCGTCGTCAGCGACGCCAGGTCGCTGCCGGCGTTGGGTTCGCTCATGCCGAGGCACCAGGCGATCTCACCCTTCAGCGTCGGGACGACGTAGCGCTCCTTCTGGTCATCGGTCCCGTACTCCACGATGGAGGCGGCGCAGATGGAGAGTCCTTGCGGGTTGAGCGAGCGCGGCACCATGCGTTCGGTGATGATCTCGTAGTACGCCATCGTCTCTTCGGGCGTGGCATTGCGTCCCCCCAGCTCTGGCGGCCAGCCCGGGACGAGCCAGCCGTCCTCGTACATCTGGCGCTGGAAAGTTCGCGCCCAGGGCGGCAGGTGGGCCGAGGAGCGGCGGGGATCGGCGGCCACCACGTCGGGGGCCGGCAGGTGCTCGTCCAGCCAGGCCTCGAATTCGCGGCGGAACTCGGACAGTTCCTCGTCAGGGGCGAGACGCATGGCCAACTATGACATGAGCGTCAGTCGTGCAGCGAGTCCCCGTCGTCCTCGATCTCACGGGGGGCCGAGCCCTGCAGGTAGCCCCGCCGGGCCGCCGGCAGAGCCTGAATGGCGAGCACGATCCCGAAAGCCGGCTCGGTCAGGAGGACGGAGCCGGAGATCTCGTCCCAGGTCGCGCCGACCTCTGCGGCCAGCCGGGCGTGGCGCTGCACGCCGCCGGGCTGGCGCGCGATGACGGTGCACACCATCCGGATCAGCTCGTGGGTCTTGCGGTCCGGTGCCCGCAACGAGTCGATGGAGGCCATCCACGCGTTCTGGGCCTGCAGGACCCCGGGCGCCCACTCGTTGAGGAAGCGCTCCGAGGGGAACGGCCAGACATCGTCCTCGACGTTGATGTCGAGCGACTGGTTGGGTTCTCCGGTGGTGCTCATCGATCGGTCATGGTACCGGCGGGGCGCCGGCTCAGGATCCCGGCTCGGGATCGCGAGGCTGGCCGAGGATCCGCTCCGCAATCACGTTGCGCTGCACTTCGCTCGTGCCACCGGCAATGGTGAGGCACCGGGTGGAGAGGAAGCCCTCCTCCCAGCGCTGCGCCTTACCGTCGAGGACCGCCCCGTTGGCGCCGTACAGCGCCATGCCCATCTCCTGCACACGCTGCTCGTGCTCCACGCCGAGCAGCTTGCGCACGCTCGATCCGCTGCCCGGGTCCACGCCCGAGAGCGTGCGCAGCGTGGAGCGGTGCCCGAGCAGGGCGACCGTCTGCGCCTCGGCGATCAGGTGACCGAGGCGCTCCTCCAAGCTGGCCGGGTTGGATTCGCCGCGCTCGCTCCGCCGGGCCAACGTGCGGGTGAGCGACTCCACGCCGGGCCCGAAGGACGCGCCAGTCGACATGGAGACGCGTTCATTGGCCAGCGTCGTCCGCCCAATGCGCCAACCGTCGCCCGGCGCGCCGATGACGGCGTCGTCCGGCACGAAGACGTCGTTGAAGAAGACCTCGTTGAACATGGCGGCGCCCGTCAGTTCGCGCAGAGGACGGATGTCGAGACCCTCGGTGTGCATGTCGACGATGAAGTAGGTGATGCCGGCGTGCTTGGACGCGTCCGCGTCCGAACGGGCCAGGCAGATGCCGAAGTCGGCCACCTGCGCCAACGACGTCCAGACCTTCTGCCCGTTGAGGACCCAGCCTCCTTCGACACGGTCGGCCCTCGTGCTCAGCGCGGCCAGGTCGGAGCCGGCGCCGGGCTCGCTGAAGAGCTGGCACCAGTTGAGCTGGCCGTGCAGCGTGGGCCGCACCCAGCGCTCCTGCTGTTCGAGGGTGCCGTGGGCGATGATCGTCGGTAGGGCCCAGGCCCCGACGGCGAGGTGGGGCCGCGCCAGGCCGGCGGCGGCCAGCTCCTCGTCGATGACGAGCTGTTCGAGGGGCGACGCACCCCGGCCCCAGGGCGTCGGCCAGTGCGGCATGATCAACCCGGCCTCCGCGAAGGCAAGGCGCTGGTCGGCCGCATCGGCCGCCGCCACGCCGGCCACCACGGCGCGGATCTCGGCCCGCAGCGACTCCGCCTCCGACGGCAGGTCGGCCGCCAGGTTGCGCCGGGCGCCGGCGATGGCCATGTCGGCCACCTCGTGCTCGAGCGCGCCGACGTCCCCGGCGGCGAACAGCTGCAGATTGGCCATGGCCCGCTTCAGGTAGAAGTGGGCGTCGTGCTCCCAGGTGAACCCGATGCCCCCCAGGAGCTGAATGCATTCCTTCGCACAGTGCGCCGCGGCGCCGATAGCCACCGCCCCCGCTATACGCGCGCTCAGGTGGCGGTCCCGGGTCTCGTCCTCGGCGACCTCATCGCCTTCGCTCCAGGCGGCCGCTGCGTCCCAGGCCACCGACGCGCTCTGCTCCACCGCGACCAGCATGTCCGCCAGCGCGTGCTTCACCGCCTGGAACTGGCCGATGGGGCGGCCGAACTGGACGCGCACCTTGGCGTACTCCGATGCCGTCTCCAGGCACCAGCGGGCGATCCCGGCACTCTCGGCCGCAGCCAGCGTGAGGGCCAGGCCACGGACGTCCTGGTCCGAGACCAGCACCTGCTGGCCTGCCGGCACCGTCACGCCGCCCTCACCGATGGTCAGCTGCCCCACGGCCCGCGTGGCGTCGAGCGCCGGCAACGCCTCGACCGAGACGGCGTCACCCAGCGCCTCCCGGTCGAGCAGGATCCAACCCGCATCCGTACCCGCGCCAGTGCCAGCGCCAGCGCCGGTGCCGTCGTCGAGGGGCACCAGGACCAGCCGAGCCGTGGGCAGCCCGAGCACCGGGCGCACAGAGCCCGCCAGCGCGAGCCCCCCGCCGTCCCCCGGCTGCCAGTGCTGCGGCACCGCGCCCAGCGCCACCGCAGCGGTGATGGTGCCGTCGGCCAGCCCGCGCACCCACTCGGGCGGCACCGTGGCCGGCCCGCGCGACCCCCGGGCCGCCGCGGCGGAGACCAGCAGCGTCGGCAACAGGGGTCCGGGGAACAAGGCGTGGCCGAGCTCCTCCAGCACGACGGCGAGCTCGCACAGCGTGAAGCCCTGGCCCCCCAGCTCCTCGGGCAGGTGCAGGCCGAGCCAGCCCTGGGCGGCCATCTTCTCCCAGGCGGCCGGCAGGTCCGCTGACCCGGGCGGCGCCTCGGCGGCCTCCCGCGGCACCGTGGCCGGGGAATGGGTCTGCGCCCAGCGCAGCGCGGTGGTGCGCAGCGACTCGTGGTCCTCGGTGACGGCGATCGGCATTACGTGTTCTCCTCCAGAGGAACCTCGGCGCCGGCGCGCCAGAGGGTGATGGCACCGACGGGACAGCCTTGCGCAGCGGAGCGCAGACGCCCCTCGTCGGTCGCCGCGGCATCGACGACGATGGCATGGCCGTCGTCGCTGAGGTCGAAGGTCTCGGGCGCCCAGAAGACGCAGTTGCCCGACCCCATGCAACGGTCCCAGTCGATCTTGACCTCGAGCACGTCGTCGGTGCCGGCATCAGCCATTACGCCGTCACCTCGCCATGCCCATACTGGCCGCCGCGTCCTGCCGCGGGTTGGCTCTGCCGCCCATGAACCTGAAACTACCCCCCGGGCGAGAACACCACGGGCAATGAGAGCGGCGAGCGGAACGCCATCCCCTCAATGTGCGGCGGGAGGGCATCGGGGTCCAACGTGAAGGGACCCAGGCGGTCGAGCAATGTGTTGATGGCGATCCGCGCCTCCATCCGGGCAAGATGCATACCGAGGCAGACATGGACACCGAAGCCAAAGCCGACGTGCTGGCGCTGCTCCCGGAACATGTCGTAGCGGTCGGGCTCGGGGTACTTGCGCTCGTCGCGGTTGGCCGCCCCGATCAGGAGCGCCAGGTCGGCCCCTTCTTCGATCGTCACGCCGGCCAGCTGCGCCTCACGGGTCGCCCGGCGCAGAATGACGCAGACCGGGGGCTCCCAGCGGATCGCTTCCTCGAAGGCTTGGGGGAACAGCGAGCGGTCCTTGTAGAGCGCGTCGAACTGGTCCCGGTCGTTGAGGAGCCCGAACAGCATGCTGCCCGTGGCGCGGTAGGTCGTCTCGACGCCGGCCGGCAGCAGCAGCCGGAGGAAGGAGAAGATCTCCTCGTCGTCGAGGTGGCGGCCCTCGACCTCGGCCCGCACCAGGTCACTGATGAGGTCATCGCCCGGATGGGCCCGGCGCTCCTCCATGACGTCGGCGAAGTAGTCGCGCAGCGCGACCGAGGCGGCGATACCGCGGTCCCAGTTGGCGGCCACACTGGTGAGCTCGAGTGTCCAGCGCTGAAATTTCGGGTAGTCCTCGCGCGGCAGCCCGAGGATGCGGGCGATCACCTGCACGGGGAAGTTGAACGTCACCGATCGCACGAGGTCGGCGCGTCCCTCGTCGATGAACGTGTCGATCAGCTCGTTGACGACACGCTCGACCAGATCCTCTTCCCAGCGCTCCAGCATTTTGGAGCGGAAGCTCCCTGCGACGAGCGTCCGGATGCTTCGGTGCTCGGGCTCGTCCATCTGCAGGATGGTGCGGCCCATGACCATGCCCATCACTTCCTCGTAGATAGTCGAGGAGTACGTCTCGCCGTCGCGCAACACGGCCACGACCTCGTCGTAACCGAACACGGTGACGGGCGCCGGCTTGTTCGGATCGGCGATCTCGGCGCCCTCGCCGAGGTCGATCGGACCGGCGTGGACGGGGCTGATGCGACGCAATGCCTGCATGGCCGGGTAGGGGTCCTTGATGGTCCCGCCGACCACATCTTTCAATTCGTACGGATCGAACGGGACCGCTGCCGAGTCGGCCGTTGAACTCAGTCCTGGCATGTCGTTCCTCCACCCCCTAGATTCCGGGGGTCACACCGGATTGAGACCTGACTCCCTCGTCATGTATAGCAAACGATCGTTAGGGAGTTGAGAACTGCCGTTTCAAAAGGCAAAACGAGTCGGTCTGGTTTGCCCAGGAACCGCGTCGGACAAGGAATGAACAGCAGGAGGCCACGGCAGAGGGGACCTCAGGCGAGCATTTGACTGGCTCGAGGTCGG
>DATCEZ010000292.1:0-2647 GCA_036509775.1 Acidimicrobiales bacterium | reverse complement strand
GTCCTGCCGGCGGGACACTTCCTGGCCCAGGAGTCGTCCATCCCCCTTGAGCGGCTGGCCGAGATCGAGCTCCTCCTGCCGGCGCCGGGCACGGCGCTGCGAGCCGAGATCGACGGCGCCACCGGCCCTGCCCGCATTGTGCTGCGGCCCGCCATGGAGCTCGACGGCGTGCGGCTGATCGCCTCGCTGGCCTTCGACGGGTACGGGGCGGCCATCCTCCCGGCCACCGCTATCCCGGGCCACCTGCGCGGACGCTTCTCGGTGCTCCCGGTCACGGGGCTCCCCCGCCGCAGGGTCGGCGTGGCCCAGCGCCGGCGCGGTCTGCCGTCGGCACCGGCCCGGGCGGTGATTGACGTGCTCGGGGTGGTCGTCAACGACGTGCTCTCCATGCCCGAAGGCATCCACCCCACCTGAGCAGGCCGCCCTGCCTGAACCACCGGGCCCCACCTGAAGCGGCCGGCGCAGAACGGCGTGGTCGGCTCCCCGCCGGCCGACGATTCGTCCTCAGGCCGAAGGTTGCGGCTCCCGCCACATGGTCCACAGCGACGGCCCGTCGCCGGGCAGCGGCACTTCCTCGACCACCTCGAAACCGTGGCGCCGGTAGAAGGGCAGGTTCCGCTCCTTGGACGATTCGAGGTAGCAGGGGATGCCCTCGGCGTCGCAGTGGTCGAGCACCGGGCGCATGAGCGCACCGCCGACGCCTTTCCCCTGCTGCTCCACGGCGGTGCCCAGGCTGGCGAGGTACCAGTGCGGCTCGCGCGGATGCTTGGACTCGATCAGCGTCAACAGCTGGAACGTCGTGCGCATGTTGGCGATGACGTAGGGCAGGACGGGCAGCATGGTGAGCATCCCGGCCAGGACCGTCTGCAATGGCTTCCCTGCCGGCGCCCAGATGGCCGAGCCGGCGTAGCCCTCGGCGGTGTAGCAGCCGCCGAACGGGAGGTAATCGGCCTTCATCTGGGTGCCGAAGTAGGCCCGCAGGCCCGCCTCGCGACGGGCCTCGTTGCGGAAGATGTGGGACGTGACAGGGTCATCGAGGAAGGTCCGCGCCATCTGCGCGGCCATGGCGGTGACGTCGTCCGCCGTGGCACGCCGGACTACTGGCAGGGCAGGTTCGTGAACCATGACGGAGTCGATGGTGGCAGAGGACCCGGCCAGCCGCCACCCGGCGACGCGTTGGCGTGGGCCTGGCCCAGCGCCGCCAGCTCCGGTGCCAGCCGTCGGCCGACGTAGATCCCGCCCGATTGCGTGAAATGCACGCCGTCCGTGCAGCGCACGTTGATCTGGTCCACCGTCGGGGAGAACGCGTGGTTCGGTGAGACCATGGCGTTCAGGTCGTACACGTAGACCCGGCTCCCGTCGGTCCCGGGCAGGGTGGTCGTGGCCACCTGGCGCATCGTCGCGTTGTCCGCCGTCGCCAGCGCCGGCGCATCCTCGGGCCACGGCGTGCCGGCGGGCGACGTGCCGCTGTCGTAGTACGGGGTCGTCGCCAGGACGACGCTGGCCCCCTTGGAGCCCAGGACCGCTACCGCCTGGCGGTAGCGGTTGACCAGATAGCTGTCGAAGCCAGCCTGCCCGATGTTCTGCCACTGGCCGCCGATCTCCTGGTCGAACGTCTCGCCGCGGGCCAGGTACACCACCACGTCGGGGTTGTAGGCGTCCACCCACTTGCGCCAGGTGTCGAAGAGCGAGTTGGGGTTCTTGCCGACGTCACACGGCGCGTCCGGCGCCACCGTGTAGAAGAGCACCTTGATCTGCGTCTGCATGGAGAGCGAGCAGCCCGGCGTTCCCTCGTTGGCGATCTGCACGTTGTACTCGTGCGCTTCCTGCGCCAGCCCGACACCGAGCGTGCCGGCGATGGAGTCGCCGACGAGCAGGACCTTGACGGGCTTGGACGTGGTGGCGGCCGGAAGGGCGGGCGTCAGGTAGGACGGCACGGTCGTGGTGGTCGTCGCCGGCGCCGTGGTGGTAGTCGGCGAGCCAGGTGCCGCGGGGGTGGCTGGTGTGGCTGCCGGGGCGACGGTCGACGTCGTGGTGGAGGTGGGTCCGGTGACCGCCAGCTGGCTGCCCTGCAGCTCCGCCGCCCCCACCGGCACCAGCGTGCTGATGAACACGGCGCTGATGGCGAGGGCCGCGCCGATGGGCGCCGCCACCCAGGAGCGCCACCGTTTCAGCGCGCCGCGGCGCACGGGCATTTCGACCAGGTCGTAACTCAGGGCGGCGATGGCCACCGTGACGCCCACCCGGGCCAGGAACAGCGGGTAGACGCCCCAGTGCAGGCGCTGCCCGGTCATGACCAGCAGCACCGGCCAGTACCAGAGGTACACGCCGTAGGAGATGCGGCCCCATTGCGGCAGGGGCGGCAGTTCCAGGAGGCGCACGACGAGGGAGCGCGGTGCGGTGGCGCAGCCCAGAACGACCGCCCCCGCCGCCAGGCTGGCCACCATGAAGCCGCCGCTGAAAGCGAACGTCGAGGTCTCCGATGTCGTGGCCCACAGCGCGGCCGTGCCGGCCACGCCGGCCAGGGCCACGACAGAGGTCAGCCGGGTGAACCAACGGCGGGCGGCGCCGTCGCGCCAGAGGGTGAGCCCGATGGCGATGGCCGCACCGACGAGCAGCGCCTGCGCCCGCGTGTCCGTGCCGTAAT
>DATCEZ010000291.1:0-8629 GCA_036509775.1 Acidimicrobiales bacterium | reverse complement strand
CCGAAATCCTCCGCCTTGGCCTTGGCGATCACCTCTTGGAGGTCATCGCGCTTCTTGCCGGTAACGCGCAGCTGATCACCCTGGGTCTGCGACGACACGCCCTTCAGACCGAGATCCTTGATGAATTTGTTCAACCGCTTGGCGTGGTCCGACGAAATGCCGGCCCGGATGGTGATCTTCTGGCGGGAGGTCCCCTTCTGGGCCTCCTCGACCTTGGAGTCCTCGAAGGCCTTGAGCGACACCTGCCGCTTGACCAGCTTCTCGTCGAGGACCTGGTGCAGCGCCCGCAGGCGGTCCTCGGTCGACGAGCGCAGGACCAGCTCGTTCTCGTTCAGCTCAATGACCGAATCGGTGTTCTTGAAGTCGAAGCGGGTGGCGGCCTCGCGGTTGGCCTGGTCGACCGCGTTGCGCACCTCTTGCATGTCGACTTCCGAAACGATGTCAAACGTGGGCATGAGACCAGCGTACCGGCGCCACCGGAGGATTTGGGGTGCCGGGCCCGGCTAATCTCCCTGGCTGCGGGTCGGTGTCCGAGTGGCCAAAGGAAACAGGCTGTAAACCTGTCGGTTAACACCTACGGAGGTTCGAATCCTTCCCGGCCCACGCATGTCCGCCGGTCGCATCCTGGGGCTACCCGGCTTCAGGCCACCTGCCGGCTGCCGTTACAATGCTGTTTCAGGTCGATTGCGGGAACAGGCTTCCCAGGGCCGTGTACCCCTCCCCCCACCGGACCCCTCGGGGTCAGGCCATGACAAGCGAGACTGAGTACCCCGTGGACGAGAGCGCGATGTCGACGTCAACCCCGGTCCTGGACCGGGTCAGCGCGCGCCTCAGCAAGCTGTCCATGCGGGCCGACGCCGTGCGCCTGCGCCTCACCAGCGGTGTCAGCCTCACCGAGCGCATAGAGCCCGAATCCGGTGACCCCGAGGACTGGTCCTTCCTGCGCCGGCCGGCGCTCCTGGGACTTCTCGCCGTGGTCTCCATCTGTGTCGGCGCCTCGCTGCCGAGCTCACCCTTCAAGCTCGAAATGGGCGGCACGTGGTTCTTCGGCGAGGCCGCCTGGCCGTCGACCACGCTCATGCTGCCGGGCGTCGTCGCCGTCTACGGCGGCATGATCCTCTTCGTAAGGGTCTGGTACGGGCTCTTCCAGACGCTGCGCGCCCGCGGCGGCGTCCCGATCCGCCCGCTCGCCTACATGCTGGCGCTGTGGATCCTGCCGCTGCTGGTGGTGGCGCCGCTGTTCAGCCGCGACGTCTTCTCCTACGCCGCCCAGGGCGAAATGATGAGCCACCACATCAACCCGTACCACTACGGTCCGGGCACATTGGGCTCGGGGCCGTTCAACGCGGGCGTCGACCCGCTGTGGGCCAATACGCCGGCGCCCTACGGCCCGCTCTTTCTCATGCTGGCCGGGTGGTCGGCCTCGCTCACCTTCCACCATGCGCTCATCACGATGGAGTTGCTGCGCCTGCAGTCCGTGGCCGGCATCGCGTTGATCGCCTACTGCATACCGAAGCTGGCCCGTTCCTTCGGCCTCGACCCGGGCCCTGCGTTCGTACTGGCGGTGCTCAACCCACTCACCCTGCTCGCCCTCGTCGGGGGCGCCCACAACGACGCCATCATGGTCGGGCTGCTGCTCGCCGGCGTGACGGCGGCGCGCTCGTTCCATCCGGCGTGGGGCGTGGTGCTGTGCGCGCTGGCCGCCTCCATAAAGGTCCCCGCCGCCATCGGCATCGTCTACATCGCCTGGGATTGGGCCGGTCCGTTCGCCGACTGGCGCCGCCGCGCCCGCATGCTGGTGCGGGCCGGGCTGGTCACCGTGGTTGTCATGGGGGTGCTCTCGCTCGTCTCGGGCCTCGGCTGGGGCTGGATAGCCAACCTCGGCACGCCCGGCACCGTGCGCTCGTGGATGGCTCCGGCCACCGGCTTCGGTCTGCTGATCAGCGGGACCGCCCACCTGGTGGGCATCGGGGTCGGCCTGGGCGGCGTCCTCACACTGACCCGGGCCATCGGCCTCGTCGGGGCCGCCGTCATCGCCGTCTACTGCCTGCGCAACCGGGAGCGGATCGGCATGCTGGGCGCGCTGGGCGGCACCATGATGGCCTTCGTCCTCCTCGGTCCCGTCGTCCAACCGTGGTACCTGACCTGGGGCATCATCGTTGTGGCGCCGGTCGTGACCGGCCGCTGGCTCTACGCCGTGCTCGGCCTCTCGGCCGTGGCGCCGTTCATCGGGCTCACCGGTGGGAGCGACCTGCTGAGCGAGCTGGTGCACACCGACCCGGCAAGCATGGTCCTGGCCGTCATGGTGCTGTGGGCGATCGCCATCGTCCCGCTCGGCACCTGGACGACGTCGTGGCGCCTGGACCGCTCGCGCCTGCCCGGTCTGCCGGCCACCAGCGCCGCACTGGAGTCCTGAGCCCGGCTCACAGCAGCCGCTGCAGCTCCACCACGTCGAGCCACTGGCGGTGCTTGCGCCCGACCTCTCGCTCGACCCCGACCAATTCGAAGCCGGCCGCCTCGTGCAGGCCGATGGAAGTCTCGTTGTGGCCGGCGATGCGGGCGATCACCGAGTGGAAGCCGTGGGCGGAGGCCAGGACGAGGAGCTCGGCCAGGAGTGCCTTGCCCACCCCCTTGCCCCGCTGGGCCCGGTCCACGTAGACGGAGTTCTCGGCCGTGGCCGAGTAGCCCGAGCGCTCCCGGAAGGAAGAGAGGGAGCCGAAGCCCAGGACGATCTCGCCGTTGGCCCCGACCTGCCCCGGAGCCCCGGGCTCGGGGGACTCGGTGGCCACCAGGGCCGGGTGGACCCCGCTGTGCTCCAGAATCCAGGCCTCCTGCTCGACTGCGCTGCGGGGCACCATGTCGAAGGTGTTGGTGCTCTCGAGCACCTCGACGTTGTAGATGGCGCGGATGGCCCCGGCGTCGGCCAGCTCGGCGAGTCGGATCCGCATCCGCCGATGGTACTGTTGACGTGGCGAAACCCCAGGGGGTCGGAGGCAGCCGGCCTCGAGCCCTGACTATCATTGACGCTTCGCGGATGTACCCGCGGCGCCCCTGTAGCTCAGTGGCAGAGCACCTCCATGGTAAGGAGGGGGTCGTGGGTTCAATCCCCACCGGGGGCTCGCCCAATGGCGGCGTAGCTCAGTTGGTCAGAGCACACGGCTCATAATCGTGTTGTCGCGGGTTCGAGTCCCGCCGCCGCTACCAGGTCCGGGTCAGGTCGCCCCGGCCAGCCAGAAGCTCCAGCAGGAAGGATTGAAGATGGCCAAGAACGAGAAGAGGGTCCAGGTGACCCTGGCTTGCGAGGTGTGCAAGCGGCGGAACTACATCACCACCAAGAACAAGCTGAACGACCGCGAGCGGATCGAGATGAAGAAGTTCTGCCGCTGGGACCGCCAGCACACGCTGCACAAGGAGACCCGCTGAGCAAGGGCGATCCTGCCGGTGCTAGCCTGGCAGGCCGTTCCCCAGGTCAGGGGGAAGAACCACCTGCTTGAGGGCAACCGACGGCACCCCACCGAGGGCAGTAGCTCAACTGGTAGAGCACCGGTCTCCAAAACCGGCGGTTGGGGGTTCGAGTCCCTCCTGCCCTGCCCCGGACGTACCGATCCGACAACGATGTATGTGAGGCAAGAGTCGTGAACCGCGAGACCAAGCGCTTAATGCAGCGCCAAGGGCAGGTGGAGGCCGACGGGTCCCCGGCTACCCGGAAGGCTCCGGCGACCAAGTCAGGTGGGCCGCGCCAGCCGCGCAGCCGGCCCCAGGGGCGCAAGCGCACGACCCCCGTGCAGTTCGTCCGCGAGGTGCGCGACGAAATGCGCCAGGTGGCGTGGCCCTCGCGCTCGGAGCTCATCAACTACACGTCGGTGGTGCTGACGACGCTGATCATCATGATCAGCCTGATTTTCGTGTTGAACCTCGCCTTCGGGAAGCTGATCACGCTTCTCTTCACGAAGTAGGGCGACATGAGCGACACGACGCATTCGGAAACCGAGGACGCAGTGACCACTGGCGAGGAAGAAGACGCGGCCGAAGCGGCCGCCGAGGAGATTGTGGAAGAGATAGTGGAAGAGGCCGTCCTCGAGGCGATCGAAGAGGTAATCGAAGAGGTAATCGAAGAGGTAGTGATCGAGGAGATCGCAGAAGAGATCGCAGAAGAGATCGCAGAAGAGATCGCAGAGGAGATCGAGGCCGAAGTGGCCGCCGAAGTGGCCGGCGCTGAACCCGACCTCGTGCTCGACGCCACCGACGGTCAGGACACTGCCGCCGCCGACGAAGAGGACGGCGAGCTCGGCGGGTGGGTCAAGGACGACGAGGACGAAGAGCCGCTGCCGGTCGAGAGTCCCTACGACCGACCGGGCCGCTGGTACGTCGTGCACACCTACTCGGGCTACGAGAACAAGGTGCGCTCGAACATGGGCAACGTCGTCGCCTCCCGTGGCATTGAGGACAGGGTCTTCGAGGTCGTCATCCCCATGGAGGACGTGGACGAGTTCAAGGGCGGCAAGAAGGTCACCGTCCAGAAGAAGGTCTTCCCGGGCTACCTGCTCGTGCGCTGCGACCTCGACGACGACACCTGGGGCGCCATCCGCAACACCCCAGGCGTGACCGGCTTCGTCGGTCCGGGCACCAAGCCGACGCCGCTGTCGCGTCGTGAGGTCGAGAACATCCTGCAGGTCAAGGTCGAGGGTGGCCCCGGCGGAGCGCCCAAGCGCACCCGGGCCCGCCTGGAGTACGAGGTCAACGAGACGGTCAGGGTCAAGGAAGGCCCGTTCGCCGACTTCTCGGGCCAGATCTCGGAGATCAACGAGGACCAGCTCAAGCTCAAGGTGCTGGTCAACATCTTCGGCCGGGAGACCCCGGTCGAGCTCGAATTCAGCCAAGTCGCCAAGCTGTAGGCGACGGGCACAGAGACGTCAGAGACGGAGAAGGAGAACAAGGACGATGGCACCGAAGAAGAAGGTGCTCGCCGTGGTGAAGATCCAGCTCGAGGCCGGATCGGCCACGCCGGCGCCGCCCGTCGGCACCGCGCTCGGGCCACACGGCGTGCAGACAATGGAATTCTGCAAGCAGTACAACCAGGCCACGGAGAGCATGCGGGGTCAAGTGATCCCCGTCGACATCACCATTTACGAGGACCGCTCCTTCAGCTTCGTGCTGAAGACGTCCCCCACGCCCGTCCTGCTCCGCGTGGCGGCGGGGCTCGACAAGGGTGCCGCCACGACCGGCCGCGAGCAGGTCGGGACGATCACCGACGCCCAGCTGGCCGAGATCGCCACCACCAAGCTGGCCGACCTCAACACCTCCGACCTAAATGCAGCCAAGAAGCAGATCGCCGGCACGGCACGCTCCATGGGCATCAAGGTCGCCGGCTAGGTCGGAACGAGGAGAGACGATGACGCAGCACGGCAAGAAGTACAAGGACAGCCTGACCAAGGCGGACCGGGAATCGATGCACGGCGTGGCCGAGGCCGTCGACCTGGTCAAGGAATTGGCCAACGCCAAGTTCGACGAGACGGTCGAGCTCGCCGTCCGCCTCGGGGTCGACCCCCGCAAGGCGGACCAGATCGTCCGCGGCACGCTGTCGCTCCCCTCGGGGACCGGCCGCACCGAGCGGGTGGTGGTCTTCGCCGCCGGTGAGGCGGCCGCCGAGGCCCGCGCCGCCGGTGCCGACGAGGTCGGGGCGGATGACCTGGTGGCGAAGATCAACGGTGGCTTCCTCGACTTCGACGTGGCCATCGCCACGCCGGACCTGATGGGACAGGTCGGGACGCTCGGCCGCGTGCTGGGCCCCCGTGGCCTGATGCCCAACCCCAAGACCGGGACCGTGACCACCGACGTCGGCAAGGCCGTGGCCGAGTTCAAGGGCGGGCGGGTCGAGTACCGCACCGACAAGGTGGGCAACGTCCACATCCGCGTCGGCAAGGCGTCCTTCACCGCCGACCAGCTGGTGGCCAACATCCGCGCCGTGGTCGACGAGATCCAGCGGGCCAAGCCCCCCTCATCGAAGGGTCGCTACTTCCTGTCGCTCACGATCTCGACGACCATGAGCCCCGGGGTCCGCATCGACCCGGCGAAGGCCCGCTACGTCGAGGACGAGCTGGCCGTTTCGGCCTGAGCAATCACCGGGTCGGGAGCAACCCGGCCGCCGTACTACGATTTCCCGCACAGCTCGCCGCCTCCGGGCGGAATGGGCACTGAATCCGATACGCCAGAGACCTCCGGTGCACCCCAGGGTGCCGAAGCGGCCCAGCCGGGCCGGCCTGATGAGGCGACAACGAAGCACGCCGGAGCGATCCGGCTGCCCGTGCCGTCGCACGCCGGAGACTCTGGCCCGCTTCCGGGCCATTGAGCCCGGTGGAGGACACCGATGGCAACCATGAACGCGCAGAGGACCCACAAGGTCGAGGTCGTCGAGGAGGTCAAGACGCGCGTCAGCGCGGCGAGCGCCTCCATCGTCAGCGAGTACCGCGGCCTGTCCACGGCCGAGCTCGCTGAGCTGCGGACCTCGCTGGCCGCCGCCGGGGGCGACTACCGGATCTTCAAGAACACGCTGGTGCGCATCGCCATCGACGGCGGCGAGTACCAGCCGCTGTCGGAGTACCTCAACGGCCCCAGTGCCCTGACCTTCGTGCAGGGCGACATCAGTGCCGTGGCCAAGGCCCTGCGGGACTTCTCCCGCAACAACCCGCTCCTCGTGATTAAGGGCGGGCTGGCCGACGGTTCCCTCCTGTCGCCGAGCGACCTGGCCGCGCTGGCCGACCTGCCGCCCCGCGAGGTCCTGCTGGCCCGCTTCGCCGGCGCCCTGGCCGCCCCGATGCAGCAGATGGCCGGCCTCCTCCAGGCCCTGCCGCGCAACATGGCCTACGGGCTCTCGGCCCTCATTGACCAACGGCAGGCCGGCGGCGAGACCCTGCCGACCGAGGAGACCGCACCCGCCGAGGAGACCGCACCCGCCGAGGATGCCGCACCCGCCGAGGCTGAGGCTGCCGCATCCGAGGATGCGGTCGCCGCCCCGGCCGAGGCCGACGCCGTACCGGCGGAGACCGATGCCGCCGCCCCGGCCGAAGAAGCTGCTGCCGCCCAGTCAGAAGAGACAGAACCGGCTGAGCCCGCCGCGGAGGCCGAGGGCGCGCCCGAGGCGGCGGCCCCCGCCGAAGAGTCGTCCGAGTAACAAGACCCAGTTCGTAGAACCCCAACCCAAGACCGAAGCAAAGAAAGGAAGGCCAGGCTGATGGCAACCCTGACCAAAGAAGAGATCCTCGACGGGATCGCCGACCTCTCGGTGATTCAGCTGAGCGAGCTGTTGAAGGACTTCGAGGAGCGCTTCGGCGTGACTGCGGCTGCGCCCGTGGCCGTGGCCGCTGCGGCCGCCCCGGCTGCCGGTGGCGACGCCGGCGGTGGCGACGAGGAGAAGTCGGACTTCGACGTCATCCTCACCGCGGCCGGCGACAAGAAGATCCAGGTCATCAAGGAGGTGCGTGCCCTCACGAGCCTGGGCCTCAAGGAGGCCAAGGACCTGGTCGAGGCCGCTCCCAAGCCGGTTCTGGAGAAGGCCAACAAGGAAGACGCCGAGAAGGCGAAGGCGGCCCTCGAGGGCGCCGGCGCCACGGTCGAGATCAAGTAGCTCCGGGTCGGAGGGCCGGGCGGAGCGGCACACCCGCTCTGACCTGGTCCTTTGACCAGGATCCTTGACGGCGGGGGAGGCCACCTTTACCCTGTCGTGGACCCCGGGCGCCGCCCGTTCGGCCGAAATGGCTTGAAGGGTTGTATCCAGGCACGCCCCACGATAAGATGCACGGTTGCCGTGCGTCTCCCTGTCTTCGATTCCGTAATTCCTCGGTGTCGTCGCGCGCCTGCGCTGCCTTGACCGTCCCCGTCCTGTCGTCCCCGATCCACCCGTCCTCGTCCGTCCCGATTCGCAGTACCGCCCTCACCCGCCGCATTTCTCCTGGGAGGAGTTGACCGTTGCCCTCACGGTCCCGCAGTCCCGAACGTGTCTCGTTCGCCAATATCAACGAGGCTTTGCCGCTTCCCGACTTGATCGCCATTCAGCGCGATTCGTTCCAGTGGTTCCTCGACAAGGGTCTGGCCGAGGCCTACCACGACATCAGTCCGATTGAGGACTTCACCGGCCAGCTGAGCCTGGAGCTCGAGTTCGACCCGACTGACGTCGACCTGCGCCCACCGCCGAAGTTCTCGGTGGAGGAGTGCAAGGAAAAGGACATGACGTACGCCGCGCCCGTCTTCGTGCGCGCCCGCTTCCTCAACGCCACCACGGGTGAGATCAAGGAGCAGACGGTCTTCATGGGGGACTTCCCGATGATGACCGACCGCGGCACCTTCATCGTGAACGGCACCGAGCGTGTCGTCGTCTCGCAGCTGGTGCGCTCGCCCGGCGTGATCTTCCAGCCCGGCCGCGACGCCAAGACCGTCTTCACCGGGACCATCCACCCGTACCGGGGTGAGTGGATTGAGCTCGACATCGAAGCCAAGCCGGGCAAGGACGTCACCGCCGGCTGCCGCGTCGCCCGCAAGCGCCGCCTGTCGCTGTTCGTGCTGCTGCGCGCCCTCGGCTACGGCGACGAGGCCTTCCTGGACCGCTTCGTGCGCCACTTCGACTTCCTCGAAG
>DATCEZ010000290.1:0-2155 GCA_036509775.1 Acidimicrobiales bacterium | reverse complement strand
CACGTCCCGGTAGGTGGCGAGGGTGATCTCGTCGAAGTCGTGCTGCTGAGCCCACGCACACCCGGCCCGTAGGAGGGCCCGTCCAACGCCCTGACCGGCATGATCGGGGTGGACCGAGAGCTGCTCCAGATGGGCCCCGCCCGCTATGCCGTCGATGCGGCACAGGCCGACCGGTGGGTCGCCGGCCACCAGGACCACGAGCGCATCGGCGAAGTCCTGCGGTGTGCCGGGGCCCGGGAGCGGCCCGATGCCGAGAGGCTCGAACAGGAGGTCCGCCGCGGCCTCGAGGTCAGGCAACAACGTCAGCTCATCGGGTCGCACCGAGCGAATCACCGGCAGCGCTGACCCGTTGCGTTCCACCTCTCGACGCTAGACCTCGTTTACGGGCAGGCTCCGAAGGGATCGATTTCGCTGTAGGACACGCCGAACTTCGCCTGCTCCGTCCCCGCCTGGCCCGTCAGGAGCCACGAGTTGGCGCTCTCGTTCATGTAGGCCTGCGGGCAGGCGTCCGAGATGGCGATCTCCGGCCCGTTCAGGCAGGCGTCGGGGTACTGGGGCGTCCCGTGCAGACAGGTCATGGCCTCGTGGCCCTCGGCGTATCCCGGGCAGTCCAGGGCGAAGCCCGGAGCGGCATAGGCCTGGAGGTAGGCCAGCGCAGCCGTGCAGCCCCACGTGGTGGCGTGGCCATAGGCAGGAAGCGCCGGGGCGACCGGCGCGGGCGGCGGTGTCGCGGTCAGGACCGCGGGAGCAGGGGCCGGTGCAGGAGCCGGGGTCGGAGCAGGAGCCGGGGCCGGGGTCGTTGTCGTCGTGGTCGCCGGCGGCGCTGTCGTGGTGGTGGTCGTCGTCGACCCCGTGGTGGTGGTCGTCGATTCGTGCACGGCCACGCGCACGATGGCGGACGCCTGCGCTGTGTAGTCAGGCGAAGAAGTGGCAGCGGGCACGCCGTAGACGCCGCCCAGAGCGAAGGCGACGACGGAGGCCAACCCGCTCATCCATACCCAGCGACGAACGCTCCAGCGCGAGCGAGCGGTCGAGTGCTCTGAGCCGGCCGAGGTGGTCGGAAGAGCTTGGGTCTGCAGCGGGGCCACATGTGACTTTCGGCCTGGGTCGAAGTGCCCTTAAGCGGGTCCTGAAAGACAACGCCCGTTGGGCGGAATTCGGGAACGTGAGCAGGGGCTACGGCGCAAGAATCCCGCGTGGAGCCCCCGGGCACGACAGTGCTCCCCGTCCGAGGACCGAGGAATCTCCCCGGGGCCACCCATTAGCGTCACGGGCCGTGCGCGCCGCTGTTTGCAATGAACTGGGACCACCGTCCGTGCTGCGGGTGGAGGAGCGCCCCGATCCCGAGCCCGGGCCCGGCCAGGTGGCCGTTGCGGTCGAGGCGGCCGGAGTGAACTTCGTCGATGGCCTCTTCGTGGCCGGGCAGTACCAGATCAAGCCTGCGCTCCCCTTCATCCCGGGCAGCGAGGTCGCCGGGCACGTGGTCGCCGTCGGGCCCGACGTCCACGGCGTGGGCGTGGGCGACCGGGTGCTGGCGTCGGTGGGGCTGGGGGGCTTCGCCAGCCGCGTCGTCGTGGCGGCGCACTCCGCCATCGCCCTGCCCGAGGGGCTGGACGCGGCACGGGCAGCCACCTTTACGCAGAGCTACAGCACGTGCCTCTTCGCCCTGCGCGACCGGGCCCATGCCGCGCCGGGTGAGACCGTGCTCGTCCTCGGTGCCGGCGGCGGCGTCGGACTGGCGGCCATCGGGGTGGCGCGGGCACTGGGCTGCCGGGTGCTGGGGGTCGCCTCGAGCGCGGACAAGCGGCAGGCCGCACTCGATGCCGGCGCGGAAGCGGTCGTGGACCCGGCAGCGGAACCGATCAAGGACGCGGCACGGGCCTGGGCCGGCGGCACAGGCGTCGACCTGGTGGTGGACCCCATCGGCGGCGCGCTGGCCGAGCCGGCCCTCCGGGCGATCGGCGACCGGGGCCGTTACCTCGTGATCGGGTTCGCGTCAGGCGACATCCCGTCGGTGCCGTTGAACCAGATTCTGCTGCGGAACCGCTCCGTCATCGGGATCGACTGGGGCATTTGGGCCATGACCCATGCGGCCGAGCAGCGGGCACTGCTGGACGACCTCTCGGCCATGGTGGCGGCAGGCACGCTCGACCCC
>DATCEZ010000289.1:0-11320 GCA_036509775.1 Acidimicrobiales bacterium | reverse complement strand
CCCCATTCGGCCAGGAAGATGACGAGGAACGCGGTGACCGCGACCCGGCGGTGGGACGCCACCTCGCGTTCCACGATCTCTTCGTCTTGGTGCTCCTTGCTCTCCTTGACCGCCTCACGCACGGCGAGTGCGGCACCAACGAGGAACATGCCGGCGACCACGGCGTCGAGCACCTGGTGGGGCAACAGGTGGAATAGCGCGACACCGATCGTGACCGCAATGACGACGTGCAGGACGAAAGCGCCGGCGGCGCCGAGCCAGACCAGAGCTGGACGGCCTCGCGTCGACAGGACCAGCGACGCGAACATGGTCTTGTCCGGGAGCTCACCGATGAAGATGATGGGGAAGACGGCGAAGACGACGGCGAAATCCACGAGGACCTTTCTGTCAGCACCGAACGTAGCGTGCCGTGACGGACGCCCCGTGGCGGGCCCACCACTCAGTTACAGGGACTGATTGAGAAGGGACTGGCCCGTCATGGTGTAGATCGTCTCTTCGTCACATTGGCGCCAGAGATCGAGCAGCTCCAACGAAACAGGATCACAGCCGTAGCGCATCGGCCCTGCCGTGTCGAGGATTGCGTCGACGATGGTCGAAGCCGCCTGCGCCGGGTCGACGACACGGGGGTCGGCGTGCTCACGGCGCAGCGATGCGGACACGTGGGCCAACGGGCGGTAGTCGTCAAACCGGGCCGCGCCCTGCTCTCCGGTGCTCAGGCGGAACATGTCGGTGTCGATGGGTCCGGGGAGGATCTCGACCACCCGGATACCGAACGGCGCGACCTCGACCCGCAGGCTGTCCCCGAACGCGGATGCGGCCGCCTTGGACGCTCTGTAGGCGGAGAAGAAGGGGACCGAGGCGAAGATGGACGAGGAGGTGACGGTACAGACCACCGACGGCTGGTTGGCCCGGAGGATCGGGATGGCGGCCGACGTCAGCGCGACGACGCCGAAGACGTTCGTTTCGAACATCCGGCGCCAGTCCTCAATGTTGGCGTGCTCGACGGGCAGGTAGTCGGTGTCGATACCGGCGTTGTTGACGAGCACACGCAGGTCCGACGGGAGGTCGAACGTCGCCGGGTCCGTGACGTCGAGCCGGCGAACCTGCAGGTTGCCCTCGGTCTCGCCTGCCAGAGTGGTCCCCGCAGCGGGATCCCGCATGGTGGCCACCGTGTCGAAGCCGCGGTGGGCAAGCTCGAGGGCGACGGCCCGGCCGATCCCCCGACTGGCCCCGGTGACCAAGGCGCTTCCGTGAATGTCCATGCAGGGATTCTTCCTCATTCGGCGAGACCCGCCGGTCACGTGCCCGAAAGCATCAGCGTCTCCATTCCTCCCCCTCGAGCGCCGTGTCGACATGGCCCAGCTGGTGGCGCAGACATCTCTCGAGCGAGGGATGGCGGAACACATGCCCCATCGTGCCCAGTCGCGCCGGGACGACGCGTTGGCTGGCCTGGACGATTTCGCGCGCGCCCTCGGCTCCGAGGAGCAGCTGGGGGCCGAACGCGGGGACCGGGAGCAGTGCGGGACGCCGCATCACGCGAGCCAGGGTTCGCGCGTACTCACGGTTGGTGACGGGTAGTGGGGCGACGGCGTTGACCGGCCCGGCCAGAGTGTCGTCCGCCAGTGCCTGTCCGAAGACGTCGAGCAGGTCATCAATGTCGATCCACGACACCCACTGCGAGCCGGGCGCCAGCGGACCGCCGAGTCCCGCTGCGAACAGCGGCCGAAGAAGCTTCAGGCTGGCCCCGCGCGCCGACTGCACAACGCCCGTCCGCACGTGGACGACGCGTACACCGGCGTCGCGTGCCGGTGTGGCGGCCGCTTCCCAGTCCTCGACGAGCTCCGCCAGGAAACCCGAGCCACGGCCGCTCTCCTCGCTCAGTTCCTCGTCCCCCCGATCGGCCCCGTAGTAGCCGATCGCCGACGCGCACACGAGCAGGCGCGGCCCGCCAGGCAGGTCGGCCATGACACGGGCCAGCGCGGCGGCGGGGCCGACACGGCTGTCGCGCACTCGCCGCTTGTGGGCCGCGGTGAAACGGCCGGCAATGGACGCTCCGGCGAGGTGGACGACCGCGTCGACCCCGTCGAGCGCGCCCGGGTCGGGCCGCTCCGGATTCCAGGCCCGCTCGGATGTGTCGCGTGGCGAGCGTCGCACCAGGCGTACGACGCCGTGCCCGCCTGTGGAGAGATAGGCACACAGTGCCGAGCCGATCAGGCCCGAGGAGCCCGTGACGGCCACCGTCAGGCGCCCTCCGTCCATCCTCTTGTGCGCCGCCAGGTCGTTTGCGAGCTGCTGGTGCCGGTAGCGGAAGGTCTGCAGGAGGAATGAGCCCGGGACGGGCGTGTCGACGCGATCGACGACCCGGGTTGCGCTGTCGCCCATCGCCTCGAAGGTGTGCGTGTGACGCCAGTGCAATGGCAGCGAGACCAACTCGTCCACGAACCGCCGCGGCGGGTCGTCGTCCGAGTGCTGCGCGACCCAGCGCACCCGCCCGGGCAGCCGCAGGATCGCTTGGCCGTCGACCAGGGAGGGCGCTTCCTGCATGACCTTGAGCGGTTGCCAGGGGGGGAGAAGGCGCGGCAGCGCTCCCGGGCGCTCGTGCCAGGCGAAGACGTCGGCCACCGGAGCGTTGACGACGCTCGAGTACTGCAGACCCATGTGCTGCTCCCGTCCCGGCACGCCAACCCATCGGCGCCACCGCCATGCCGTTTGTTGCACACTATGGGCGAGCCGAGCGGAGGGATCACACCGTGGACACACTGCAGGTCGACCAGCCGCACGAGGGTGTGACCCGGATCACTCTCGACCGGCCCGAACGGTTGAACGCCATGAACGCGGCGCTGATCGCCGATCTCCACCACGCACTGGCCGGCGTCGCCGCCGACCCCGCCTGCCGTGTCGTCGTCCTCACGGGTGCCGGCCGGGGCTTCTGTTCCGGGCTCGACCTCGCCGGCTACGGCGCCGCGCCCGGATCGGAAAACCTCGACCGCGTCGGGGCCACGTTCGCCACGCAGACCGACATTGCGGCGCTCGTCCCTCGGCTGCGCGCACTGCCACAGCCCGTGATCGCCGCCGTGAATGGCCCGGCCGCGGGCGGTGGATTGGCCCTGGCTCTGGCCAGTGACATCCGTATCGCATCCGCATCGGCACGCTTCAACGTGGCCTTCGTGCGTCTCGGCCTCTCTGGTTGCGACATCGGCGTGAGCTGGCTGCTGCCTCGGCTGATCGGCGCGTCGCGGGCCTGGGAGCTGATGTTGACGGGACGCATCATTGACGCCGCTGAGGCGGATCGCATCGGGCTCGTGCTGCGCGTGGTCGCCGACGACGAGCTGCAGAGCGCCGCGCTTGAGACTGCAGGCCTCATCGCGGCGAATGCCCCGTGGGGGGTCCGCATGACCAAGGAGGTCATGTGGTCCCAACTCGAGGTCGGGTCCCTGCAGGCGGGTATCGACCTCGAGAACCGGACCCAGGTCCTCTCGTCCATGACCAACGACATGCGAGAAGCGGTGGCGGCCTTCTTGCAGAAGCGCTCCCCTCACTACGGGAGCTCCGCGGAGACGCCGTCCTGACCCCAAGGTGGACCTGCCTCCGGACGACTGGTCCGCGTGGCTACGTTGTCACCCGATGCGGCGCGCCTCCGATCCCACACGGCCGCTACCAAGACTGGGTCCGTGGTGGGCGGGCGCGTGCGTGGCCATGATCCTCCTGCTGGCCGGCTGCACTGCCGTTGGACACTCCAGCGGGCACTCAGGCGGATTCGCGGCGCCAGCCCGATCGGTCAACCCGGTCCCGGACTATCTGGACAACTGCGCCCCCGTCGGGGTCGACACGTCGAGTCCCTGCCTGCGCATCACCCTCGACGCCATCGACAAGGCCCGGGCCCACGAAGGTCTCCGCCCCATGTCGCTGCCCGCTGACTTCGGTCGGCTGACTGTCCCCGAACAACTCTTCGTCGCCATCGACCGGGAGCGGGTCGACCGTGGACTGGCCCCGTTCACGGGCCTCACGACCGCTCTGAACGCCGATTCTCAACAGGGGGCCCAAGCCGCACGGCTCCCCACGCGACCGGGAAAAGGCTACGACTCGGTGGCGACAGAGTGGATCGGCGATGTCGACAACGGGCTCGATGCCGACTTCGAATGGGTGTACCACGACGGCCCGGACAGCGGCGTGCCCGGGTGCTCCGGGGACAAGACCGCGGGCTGCTGGTTCGACCGGCATCTCGTCCTCGGTCGCATCGGATCACGGAACCTCGTCATGGGGGCCGCCTACGACCCGACGGCCGACACGTCCAGCGAGGACCGGGGCGGATCCTCCCTGGCCGCCACACTCGCCACCTCCACCCGCAGCGCGGACTACACCTACACGTGGAAACAGGCCCTGGCGTCCACGGCCGCCGGGCAGCTGCGGCCGCTGGCGGCGATCCCCTCCTCGGAGGCTGACACCGGGATCAGCGATCCCAGGCACAACGTGGCGCCGGTGCCCGACTACACCCAGGACTGCTTCGCCGGCGGGATCGACAACTCCCCGTCCTGCCTCGGCGCCGTCCTGCAGGCCATCAACCACGCCCACGCGCTCGAAGGCATCCGTCCCATGGTGCTGCCGGCGGACTTCGCCAAGTTGAGCATCCCCGACCAGCTCTTCATCGTCGTGAACCTGGAAAGAATCGACCGAGGGCTCCCGGCCTTCGGTGGTCTCACGACTGCGCTCAACCGCAATGCGCAACGTGGCGCGGACACGGCCGACGACCCACCCGACCTGGGACAGTCCTATGACCTCGAAGATGGCGAGTGGGCCGGCGGGTCGTCGAACGGGCTCGACGCCGATTACGGCTGGATGTACGACGACGGGTTCGACAGCGGCAACCTCGACTGCCTGCACCGCGGCGCCGCCGGATGCTGGGGGCACCGCAAGGGCATCCTCGACGACTTCGGCTCCGGGCCCAACCTGGTCATGGGTGCCGCCATTTCCATGCACGACGACACCCACAGCGGCGACCGGGGCGGCACGTCCATGGCTGTGACGTTGGCCGTCGCCGCTGCGCCCGTCACGATGTTCACCTACAGCTGGGCGCAGGTCGTACCAACACTGCCGCCGTCGACAGCCTGAGCGCGCACCGTAAGGTGATCCTGATGACACCGCAGCCACAGCTCTACAGCAATCCGGCCTGCTCGAAGTGCCGCACCGCGGTGGCGCTCCTGGAGGAGCACCATGTGCAGGCCGACACGATCCGCTACCTCGACGAGCCCCCGACCGTGGAGGACCTCAAGGGCCTCATGCGGCTGCTGGACATCGACGACCCACGCCTGATGATGCGAACCGGGGAAACGGTCTACGCCGAATTCGCACTGGCGGATCAGGAAGGGGATGCGCTGCTGGAAGCGATCAGCCTGCACCCCATACTCCTGGAACGGCCGATCTTCGTGGTCGGCGACAGGGCCGTCATTGCGCGTCCGCCCGAAAGGCTCCTCGAGCTGCTCTGACGATCCCCGGCCTTGCCGGGACCGCCCCCGTATGGTGTGCCGCAGCAGGCGCGAACACGTGCTCGAAACGGGGGACGACAATGACGACTTCTCTGGTTTTCTACGGGATCCTCGGCATCGCCAGCACGGTGGCGGCCTTCGTGGTGAACCGCCGCCTCTTCTCCGGAGCCCAGGCAGGTCGGCTCTCATTGCTCGAAGGGATCTACTACGCCGTCGGCGTGTGCTCGCTGCTCCTCGGCTGGTACTTCAACGTGCGCTATGTGCACCAGTACGGGCACCGGGCCAGCTACATCGACTACACCAAAATGCTCTTCTCGAACTGGGCCGCGGACTCCGCGGCCCAGGACTACACGATCGTCAATCTGGTGCTGCTGCCCTTGTGGACCATCACCGAAGGCCGCCGACGTGGGCTGCGGTGGGCCTGGATCTTCTTCGTCATGAGTCTGTTCACGAGCCTGGCGTTCTCCGTGGCGTTCTTCCTCGCCTTCATGGAGCGCCAGCTGCGCTACAACCGGTCGCTCACCCCGTCCAGCACGGCGTAGCCGCAGTTGTAGCCGGGAATGAAGGTGACGCCGGGACCACCGTGGCACCCGGCGCCACAGAGGTAGAGGCCTTCGACGGGCACCGGCGCATCGGGCCAGCCCGCCGGTCCGGGACGGAAGGGCCCCATGAACTCCGGCTGGAGCAGCCCATGGGTGAAGTCCCCACCGGCACAGCCGAACATCAACTCGTAGGTGTAGGCCGGGTAGTTGAGCTGTCGTTCGATCAGGTCCGGGAAGTTCGGCGCCGCCCTGGCGATCTTGGCCACCATCCGCTCCGCCATCTCGTCGCGCAGCCGGCCCTGGGACTCGCGATCGCCGATCGGCAGGTAGAAGGCGAAGCTGCTGGCGGCATGCATCCCGTCGGGAGCGAGCGAGGGATCGTCGAGCGAGGGGATCTGCAGGTTGAAGCTAGGCGACGCCGGCACCTCGCCCCGCACGCACCCCTCGAAGTCCTGCTGCATCTGCTCGGCCGTCCCGAAGAATGTGACGTTGCGGCCCAGCGCGGTGTCGTTCAGAGCCTCGTAGGGGGCGCGGTATTCGGGCAATCCGCGTAGCGCGAAGTGCGCCTGGAAGTATGCCGCCCGATGGTCGATGGCACCGACGCGGCGAGCGAAGCCTTCCGGGAGGCTGTCCGCAGGGAGCAGTTGGGTGAACGTCGTGGTCGGATCGAGGTTGGACACGACGACGGGCGCGGTCACCACCTCGCCTTCACCCAGCTCCACCCCGATGACGGCACCACCCTCGACCACAATGCGGGACACCTTGACGTGCCGGCGCAGCTCGCCACAGTGCTGCTCGAACAACCGAGCGAGGTGGTCGGCGATGGTTCCCAGACCGCCGCGCACCTTTGACATGGTGGCGGTCCCGGGCGAGGCGAGCGCGAAGGCGAGGCAGAGGGCACTCCCGGGAGAAAAGGGGCCCCGGAAGGTCGAGTTGACGGCAAGGAAGGCGAGCATGCTGCGCACCGGTGCGTGCTTCACCGGGTCCGGCAGGAACTGGTCGACCACATCCATGACGCTGCCGAACATGGCGGTGCGGATCGCTTCTCGTTCCGACTCGTTGGCGGCGCACGCCCACATTTCGTCGAGTGACTTGGGCGGCGTGCGGACGTCGAAGCGGCCGATGGCGCGTGCGGGGGCATCGGCCCACGCAGCCACCTCGGCCATGCCGAGCACCGCCTCCATCCCGATCGTCTCGCCGAGGTGCTCCAGAAGCCGTTCCGGATCCGAGTAGAGGAGAATCGGCGGCTGGCCGTCCTCGCTGATGCTGGCGGACTGGACTTCGGGCTCGTAGATCGGGCAGGCACCCAGCTCCAGATCCTCGAAGATCTGGTTCGGGACGGGGAATTGGATGGAGCCGGCCAGCTCGAAGCGGTAGCCGCGGATCAGCTCCGTTGTGGAGGCCATGCCGCCGATGAAGTGGTTCTTTTCCACGCAGAGAACCCGCAGACCGCCCCGGGCCATGACCGTGGCTGCCGTCAGGCCGTTGTGGCCCGCTCCAATCACAATGGCGTCGTAGTCGGGCATTGGTGGGACTGTAGCGATTTCCCGCCGTTTCGGCTGGTTCTGTCGATCCGATGATTAGAGAGGTCGCCGTTTGGCAATGCTCCAAGCAGCACTGAAGGAGAGACCATGAGCGAAGAATCCAAAGGCGAGCCGGGCACCCCGGACGCAGAGGTGGACGAGACGACGAGGGTGGAAGAGCTGTTGGAGGCGTCAGCGGCCCACAGGGCCGACCGGCCACCGACGCCGGAGGAGGAGGCCGCTGCCGACGGCAACGTGCCCGATCCCGAGGTCGCCGAGCACGAGCGGGAGATGGGAAAGATCGGTGCCGAGGTGAAGGGTGAGGGCGAAATCGACTGACGCCGCGGCCCGGCAGGTGAGTGTCAGCCAACGCCCCGAATGCGCCGACGGAGATCGGCGGAATGATCGCCCTGGCGTACTGATTCCAGTGCAGCTGCCGCGTCCTCCGCGCTCATGGTCCCGGCCGCCACGGCGGCATCAGTATGCGCTTGCGCATGACGGGCCCTGATGGCGCCCATGACCGCGTGGAACTCCGTTGTCCCGGCGGCCACCCGCAGCCGGTCCGCCTCTTCCGGAGTGATCCTGCCGGAAGCGATCATGCGATCCAGCTGCTCAATGACGCGTGCCTGATCCATGGTTGTGTTCGCCTCCCTCTGTGGCGCGACCGGCGCCGTTCTCCAGTGCATCGAAGCGCTGCGCGCAGTGGTCGGAGCAGAAGTACTGCTGTTCGCCGGCGTGGTGGCGTGATGCCGGTGCGTGCGCCTTCTCCACCTGCATGCCGCAGACCGGGTCGCGTGCGTAGCGGTCCCCACCCCCCAGCCGCTCGCGATTGCGGTACAGGTAGTAAATGACGCCGAAGAGCGCCAGGAAGATCAGGTTCAGGTACGTGGTGTAATTCCACGAGAAATGCGCCGGTGCGATGGTCGTCGGACGCTTCGTCGGCATCAGGCCGGCAGCCCGGAAGAGCAGCTCGGTCAGCAGCCCCGCGGTTGACATGAGGGCCCAGAAGACCGCCAGCATGCGGAGCATTAGCCGGGTCCCGTAGTACCGGCGGTAGATCAGGAGCAACGGGAAGGCGATGAGGTCGGCGAAGATGAATGCGATCACACCGCCGAAGGAGATGCCTCCGCTCCAGAGTGCCGCCGCCAGGGGCACGTTGCCGATTGAGCAGACGAAGCTGATGATGGCGATGAAGGGGCCGACGATGGCGTTCTCCACGCTGGTCCAGAAGCCGTGCCCGGTGATGAAGACGGCTTGCCAGACCGAGGTCGGCACCAACACCGCGAGGAATCCGGCCACGGTGTAGCCGATGACCAACTCCCGCCGCAGCATGGTCAGGTCGGACATGGTGTACGTCGCGCTGTCCGCCCAGTCGGGCACCGAGCGCAGCCGGACCTTCAGCGGCAGGCGTGGGTCCGCGCCGGCCGCCGCACCGCCGTGCTGGTGCTCGGAATCTTCCTCCCCCATCGCCTGCACGCGCTCGCGTGCCTGCACCACGAGACGCCCACGCAACCACAACGCCCCGAGGCTGGCGAGGAGGGCGATCATGATGAAGCCACCGACGAATTCGCTGACGGCGAACTGCCAGCCCATCAGCACAACGAGCACGATCCCCAGTTCGATCACCAGGTTGGTCGATGCGATCATGAAGACCATGGCGGCGATGAAGTCGGCTCCCTTCGCGAAGAGTGAGTTCGCCATGGCGGACGCGGCGTAGGAGCACGAGGAGGACACCATCCCGTAGCCCGAGGCTCGCAGGACGGCAGGTACCCGATGGTCGCCGAGCCGCCGACGCATGGCGTCGCGACTGACGAACGCCTGCACGGCTCCCGCCAGGCCGAAGCCGAGGACCAGGGGCCAGAGCGTCTCCCAGAACATGAAGAAGCCCTCTCGGAGCGAGCGCCCGATGTCGACCAGAACAGTGGCCGTTCCTAGCATCGGGATCAGGAGCGAACGAGCCGGCTGATGGCGGCGGAGGCCTCGTTGAGCTTTTCGGTTGCCTCGTCGCCACCTTGACGGACGGCGTCCGAGACGCAGTGGGCCAAGTGGTCGTCGAGCAACTCCAGGGCCACGGCCTGGAGGGCCTTGGTCGCCGCCGAGACCTGTTCCAGGATGTCGATGCAGTAGCGGTCCTCGTCCACCATGCGCTGGATCCCCCTGACCTGGCCTTCCACACGGCGGAGACGCTTCTGCAGGGCGTCCTTGCTGTCGATGTAACCAGGTCGCATCGGGTTCCTCCTGTCGTACTCTATACCCCCATAGGGTATCAGGCGGAGGGCGACGCTGGGCCGGCGGGAGGCGCCGCGGTCGATCAACCCACGGTGACCTCGACGACACGGCGCATGCCCTCTCGCCAGGGCACCTCGGTGTGGCCGAGGACCTCGTGCATCCGGGTGACGTCGGGCCAGATCGGCCAGGGCGCGTCGGGGTCGTAGCGGATCAGCGCGGGGCGGCCGACCAGCTCGCCCAGGTAGGCGCAGTACTCCTCGGCGCTCACCGTCTCACTCCCGGCGAAGTTGACGACCACCGGGTCCGGTGACGCCACCTCCAGGGCGCGGACGGCCAGGCGCACGTAGTCGTCCTCGTAAATCGGGTTGTAGTGGTTCGGGGCGTCGGGGTGCAGCACCACCTCGTCGCCGCGCAGGATCCGGCGCAACCGGTTGACCGGCGTGCCGCCCTCCGGCCCGTAGGTCGAGAAGATGCGGATGATGGTGAGCGGGCTGCCCACCTGTTCCGCCGCAAAGCGCACCACCGCCTCTCCCGCGATCTTCGACAGGCTGTAGGCCCCGAGGTGGACCCCGGGAGGATCGTCCTCGCGCAGGGGCCGCTGTCCCTGGTAGGCGTAGGCCGATCCCGTGGAGCAGTACGCGAAGGCGGCTCCCGGGCAGGCCGCCACCAGACGCCCCGATGCCTGGGCGTTCGTCGCAAAGACCTCTTGCCAGTCTTCATCCTGCGCCTCGCGCCCGAGTCGCGCCGCAGCATGGAAGACGTGTGTGATCCCGCGGGGAAGCTCGCCCAGGTCCATGTCCGCCACGTCGGCCACAATCGGGGAGATCCCGGCGTCCTCTAGACGCGCCTGGTCCCCAACGCTGCGGCAGCGCGCCAACCCGAAGACCTCGTGCTGGGTGGCCAAGGCGCGGGCGACGGGGAATCCGACCCGCCCTGTTGCCCCAGTGACGAGCACCCGCCAACGCGCCGGGTCAGTCGATGCGACGGTGGTCATGCCCCAGCGTAGGGCGGGACGTTACGCGGCCCCCAATGACAGGAACTCGGCCAGGATGTCGTCGCCTTTGGCTCGCCGCGCGCACCAGAACTCCACTTCGGCCAGTGCGGCGCGGCGACCCTCCTCGCGCACCGGGCCCAGGCTGTGGGCGAGCAACGGGTCCCAGATCCGCCCGACCATGTCAGTGCCGGCATAGGTGCGCCCTCCGTCACCGCGCCAGGTCCGGTCGCGCATTTCGGTCAGCGCGGTCCGCAGGTAGCCGACGTGCGGCGTCTCGTCGGACCGGATGAAACTGACCAGCCGCGCCGCCTCCCCGTCACCCGCCACCAGGTCGGCATCGGACATGAAGGCCTCGGCCCAGGCGAAGGTGTGGAACGCGGAGATCTCTATGAAGAGGACCCGCACCATGAGCGAGACCATCATTTCGAGCTCGGCCGGCACGTCGTCGGGCAGCAGGCGGGCGGCCTCGGCGCCCGGGCGCCCCGCGCCGAATCCCATCCGGGCCAGCATCGCCTCAATGTCGAGCTCTTCACACGACCGGTCGAAGGC
>DATCEZ010000288.1:0-3662 GCA_036509775.1 Acidimicrobiales bacterium | reverse complement strand
CCTCGTGCTTGCGCTCCCACTCGTAGACCCGCGAGGTCGCACTCTGCCCGGCGGCGTCGGCGTCGTAGGCTAAGACGATGCGCTTGGCGAAGTTGCGCAGCAACGTGAAGTGCTCCTCCGCCAGCGCGGTGCCACAGGTGGCGACGGCCCACGGCACGCCGGCTTGGAACGTCCCGATGACGTCGGTGTAGCCCTCGCACACCACGACCTCACCCTGTTCGATCACGCCCTTCTTGGCCCAGTTGAGCGCGTAGAGGGTCCGGCGTTTCGAGTAGATCGGCGACTCCTGCGAGTTCTTGTACTTCGCCTCCGGGCGGTCCGGCGGGGGCGCGCCCGGTGCCGGCGGCAGGATGCGCCCACCGAGCGCGATCGGCCGCCCGGAGGGGTCGCAGATCGGGAACAGCACGCGGGCCCGGAAGAAGTCCTGCACGCGGCCGCGCCGGTTGACGAAGCCGAGGCCCGAGTCCGACAGGACCTTCTCGGGCAGCTTGAGCGACGTGGCCATGGCGTCCCAGTCGTCGGGCGCCCAACCCAAACGGAACTGGCGCACGACGTCGCCGTCGTAGCCGCGCGAGCGGAGGTAGTCGCGGGCCCGTCCGGCGTCGGGCGAGCGCAAGAGGCGCTCGTGGTACCACTGCACCGCGCGCTCCATGGCCTCGAGCAACTCGGAGCGGCGCTTGTGGTCGCGCCCCATCTCCTGGTCCTCGTGCAGCGTGATGCCTGCCCGGTCGGCCAGGAAGCGGACGGCATCCACGAAATCGAGGTGGTCCATGGCCCGGACGAAGGTGATGGCGTCGCCCGACTCCTGACAGCCGAAGCAGTAGTAGAAGCCCTCCTCGGCGTTGACGCTGAAGGAGGGCGTCTTCTCGGTGTGGAAGGGGCACAGGCCGCTCCAGCGCCGCCCGACCTTCTTGAGCGCGGCGTGCTCGCTGATGAGCGCCACGATGTCGGTGGCCGCCCGGACCTGGGCCACTTCCTCGTCCGGTATCCCCACAGCACGACGGTACCGCGGCGCTGTCCCGTCTCGTGCCTGCGCTCCCGGCGTTGGCCTAGGTTCGGCCGATGGCTGTCACCATCTACGGCGTCTGTGCCCTGACCTTCATGATGGGCATGTACGCCCTGGAGGGACGGGGCCGGATCTTCGTCCTGGCCTTCGCCCTCGGCTGTGCCCTGTCGAGCTCCTACGGCTTCTTGTCCGGGGCCTGGCCCTTCGGCGTGGTCGAGGGCATCTGGACCCTCATTGCGCTCCGGCGCTACTGGGTCGCCGGCCGTCCGGGTGATGCCGCCTCGTGACGGGCCTCAGCCTGGGCGGCGGGGCTACCCCTTCTCGGCCAGGACGGCCTGCGCCGCGGCCAGGCGGGCCACCGGGACCCGGAAGGGCGAGCAGCTGACGTAGTCGAGGCCGGCGTCGTAGAAGAGGCCGATCGACTGGGGGTCTCCCCCGTGCTCGCCGCAGACGCCGACCTTGAGGCCCGGCTTGGTGGAGCGGCCCCGCTCGGTCCCGAGGCGCACCAGCTCGCCCACGCCGTCGAAGTCGACCACGTCGAAGGGGTTGCGCGGCAGCAGGCCGAGTTCGAGGTAAGCGTCCATCATGCGGCCCTCGACGTCGTCGCGGGAGAACCCGAAGGTCATCTGCGTCAGGTCGTTGGTGCCGAAGGAGAAGAAGTCGGCCACCTCGGCGATCTCGGCGGCGCGCAGCGCGGCCCGTGGCGTCTCAATCATCGTCCCGATCGTCACCTCGAGCTTGCCTCGCCGCGCCGTGCCGGCCTTGGCCCCACGCGAGGCGCGCGGTGCGGGCTCCTTGTTGACGTCGGCCACGGCGTCTTCGACCCAGCCCCGGGCCAGGGCCAGCTCGGTGCGGGTCACGGTCAGCGGAATCATGATCTCGACGATCGGGTGCCCGCCGTCGGCCACCCGCTGGCGGGCCGCCTCCATGAGGGCGCGCACCTGCATGGCGTAGAGGCCGGGCTTAATGACCCCGAGGCGCACGCCACGGGTGCCGAGCATGGGGTTGGACTCGCGCCACGACAGCGCCGCCTCGTACATGCGGCGCTCCTCGGGGTTCAGCCCGACGGTGTCCTCCTTGTGGGCCAGCTCCTCGGTCGAGGGCAAGAACTCGTGCAGCGGCGGGTCGAGCAGGCGCACCGTCACCGGCAGGCCGTCCATGGCGGCCAGGATGGCGATGAAGTCCTCGCGCTGGACGACGCGCAGCTCCTCGAGCGCCTCGGCTTCCTCGGCCGGCGTGTCGGCCAGGATCATGCGGCGCACAACGGGCAGGCGGTCCTCGCCCAAGAACATGTGCTCGGTGCGGCACAGGCCGATGCCCTCGGCACCGAGCTTGCGTGCGTTGGCGGCGTCGTCACCCGTGTCGGCGTTGGCCCGCACGGCCAGCTTGCCCTTGCGGATGACGTCGGCCCAGGACAGCACGGTGGCGAAGGCGGCGGGCGGCTTGGCCGCGGTGAGCGGCACCTCGCCCGCCACGACTATGCCCGCTCCCCCGTCGAGGGAGACCCAGTCCCCCTCGCTCAGCGTGATGCCGTTGGCGGTGACCTGACGGTCGCCGAGGCGAAGGACCTCGGCGCCCACGACGGCGGGCTTGCCCCAACCGCGGGCAACCACGGCGGCGTGGCTCACCAAGCCGCCCCGGGCGGTCAGGATCCCTTCGGAGGCCAGCATGCCGTGCACGTCCTCGGGCGAGGTCTCGTTGCGCACCAGCACGACGGGCTCACCGCGCTCGGCCGCGGCGGCGGCGTCGTTGGCGGTGAAGTAGATACGTCCGACGGCGGCGCCGGGGCTCGCACCCAGGCCCTTGGCCCAGACGGCGTGGCCCGAACTGGCGAACTGGGGGTGCAGCACCGAGTCGAGGTGGTCCTCGGTGATGCGCGACACGGCCTCTTCCTTGGAGATGCCCAGATCGCTCGGGCGCACCATGTCGACGGCCATCTTCAGGGCGGCGGCCCCGGTGCGCTTGCCCACGCGGGTCTGCAGCATCCAGAGCTTGCCCTGGTCGATGGTGAACTCGGTGTCGCACATGTCGGCGTAGTGGCCCTCGAGCCGGTCGAAGATCTTGAGCAGCTCGGTGTGCACCTTGGGGAACTTCTTCTTCAGCTCCGAGATGGGCTCGGTGTTGCGGATACCGGCCACGACGTCCTCACCCTGGGCGTTGACCAGGAAGTCGCCGTAGGCGCCCTTGGTCCCAGTCGCGGGGTCGCGGGTGAAGCCGACGCCGGTACCCGAGTTGTCGTCGCGGTTGCCGAAGACCATGGCCTGGACGTTCACGGCGGTGCCGAGGTCGTGGGCGATGCGCTCCCGGTCCCTGTACGCGATGGCGCGGGGGCCGTTCCAGCTGCGGAACACGGCTTCGATGGCGCCGCGCAGCTGTTCGGTCGGCTTCTGGGGGAAGGGCTTGCCGGTGTGCCGCTCGACGATCTGCTGGTACGAGTCGACGAGGTAGCGCAGGAGCTCTGTGGGAACCTTGGCGTCCGATGTCGTCCCGGCCAACTCCTTGGCGGCGTCGAACAGCGAGTCGAACTCCTCGCCGGGCAGCTCGAGCACGATGCGGGCGTACATGGCGATGAAACGCCGGTACGAGTCGAATGCGAAACGCTCGTCGCCGGTCTGCTTGGCCAGCCCCTCGACGGACTCGTCGTTGAGACCCAGGT
>DATCEZ010000287.1:0-13122 GCA_036509775.1 Acidimicrobiales bacterium | reverse complement strand
GTTCAGGCCAGCGGTCGTGCTTGCGCCCCCTTCAGACCCCTCGTCACCGAGACGCCCTGGGCATCAGCTTCTGAACTTCAACGACCAAAGCTCAGGAAGGAATCTCACCTCCTCACTGGCAAAGCTGCCAGGCGTACGACGCGGAGCCGGGGGCCCGAAGGCCCCCGGTCTCGCGTGTTCCCGAAGGAACCGGGCGCTTAGCGCCGACGAGTCGCCTTGCGTGCCGGAGCTCGCTTGGCTGCCCTCTTCTTGGTGGCCTTGCGTGCCGGAGCCCGCTTGGCCGCCCTTTTCGCAGGAGCCCGCTTCTTGGCAGCCTTGCGCACTGTCGTACGCTTCGCCGCCTTCTTCGCAGGAGCCCTCTTCTTGGCAGCCTTCCGTGCCGGAGCCCGCTTCTTGGTGGCCTTACGCACTGTCGTACGCTTCGCCGCCTTCTTCGCAGGAGCCCGCTTCTTGGTGGCCTTGCGTGCCGGAGCCCGCTTAGCTGCCTTCTTCGCAGGAGCCCGCTTCTTCGCAGCCTTCCGCGCCGGAGCCCGCTTCACGGACTTCCGTGCCGGAGCTCGCTTCACGGCTTTCTTCGCCGTCGTGCGCTTCGCTGCCTTCTTTGCGGGGGCCCGCTTTTTTGCGGCCTTCTTGGCCGGGGCCCTTCTTTTTGCGGCTACTGCCACAGGTGCACCTCCCTAGGAGCATGGTCACTGAATAGAGGTGAAGCCTGCGCCACCTCAGGGCCAACTACGCCCAACTGTGCGCATTGCCGCACCGGTTTCACTTGCAACTGCGTCGGCCGCCGTAGCTGCGCCAGCGTCATGAACGCCTCCGCATCACGCCAGACCGACTTGATTCCCCGAGTTGCGCTGTCACGTTGACGTCGTGCCACGACGGACCGAGCGCGCCAAAACGAAGCCGACTGTTTTCGTTTTGCGCGCCACACTCCATTGTGTCGCAGCACATGCCATACCCTCCCTCACACTTCGGGTACATACATTCTCGTGTTGTTCACATGCCAGGTCAAGCATTCTTTATTCGCGCGGTCATTTTGCAGTCCTTGACGACCGTTGTTTGAGTCCGTTTTGCGCGCGCAAATCAAGCGCATCCTGCGTCAGCGCGTCGTCATCACCATGCTGTTGTCGCCACATTGCGTGATATGTCCCATGGATTTTCTTGTTCACCAACGCAAGCATCAGTGGTGTGGAACACGACGCTCAAACACATGTCGACGACTTCGATTCGGACCTGAATTCCAGTGCTGCGCGACATGGGATCCACCATTTGGCGCGCCATGGGATCTATCTTGGACACGGCGGCAACGCGTGGGCACTCGCTGGCCCGCAGTGCTCCACGCTCGTACTCGGCCCGCCACGATCAGGAAAGACATCCTCCCTGGTCATACCCAATATTTTGCTGGCCGACGGGCCTGTTCTGTCGACTTCGACCAAGCCGGACGTGATGCAGGCCACAGCGCCCGCGCGTCGCGCCGAAGGATGGACATTCCTCTATGACCCGAGCGGTGAAGTGGAGTGTCCGCCAGGCGTCGAGCGCGTCGGTTGGTCACCGATCACGAGTGCGACCGATTGGGACGCGGCTGTCGTCACCGCGGACGCCATGGTGGGTGCAAGCCGGTCGAGCGGTCAGCGCGCGGGCGAGCATCACTGGACAGAGCGCTCCGGCGCGCTGCTCTCCACATTGCTCCATGCCGCCGCCACAGAAAATCTTTCGATGCGGGACGTCCTGAAGTGGATCGATCGCCATAATGGGGTCCCAGCACTCGAAATTCTCTCCTCGAACGCCGGAGAGGACGCTCCGGCGACCGATCTGCTCGCCGGCATCGTCGCCACGGATTCCCGTGAGCAGTCAGGTATCTGGTCAACGACGTCGGGTGTCCTGGCGGCATACCGAACCGAGGGTGCGCTCGCATCCACACAGGCTCCGCCTCTGGACTTCGACGAGTTCTGTGGCGGAGCCAACACGCTCTACCTCTGCTCGACGGGCCGTCGTCAACGCCAATTCGCTCCGCTCGTCGTGGCGATCATCGGCGACACACGTGACGCCGCGTACGCCCGAACCCATGACGGACAGGCCGGACCGCCCACTCTCCTTGCGCTCGACGAGGTCGCCAACATCGCTCCCATTCCCGACCTGCCCGCAATGGTGAGCGAGGGCGCCGGGCAGGGCCTCCTCGTCCTGGCCTGCCTGCAGGACCTTTCACAGGCCCGCGTCCGATGGGGCTCAGCTGCCGACGGGTTCCTGTCGCTGTTCGGCACGACGGTCGTCCTGCGGGGCATTGCCGATACGTCGACGCTGCGCGACATCAGCGCGTTGGCCGGCGATCGGGAGGTCGCCAGAACGACGATCAACCATTCCGTGGACCGCTGGGGTCGCCTCCGTCCCTCGACGTCCGTCGGCACCAACGACAAGCACCGCCTTCCGGTCGATGCCGTGGCACACGGCGCGCCCGGACGGGCCCTCGTCCTCGGGACCGACAAGACGATCCGCGAGGTGACGCTGACGCCGGCGCATGCGAGCTCGCCCTGGCGTGAACTGCTGCCACAGGCTCAGACTCGGGCTCAGACACAGGTCCGCCGGCCGGGCCCCCCGACAGGCGCCGACCGCGGTCGCTGAGTCAGCGTCCGAGGCCGCGCTCGACCATGACCGGCTCGCGCCATCCCAGCCGGGCCCGAGCGACGTCGATCTCCCGCCGGGTACGGACATGATCCGCCAGGTGGTCGGCCGGCAGTACGGCCAGGCCCTGCGGCCCTTCCCTCTCGCCCAGCGGCTCCCGCGCCTGGGTGAGGCCCCATCTCTCACGGTAGGCATCGAGGCTTCGGGCGGCACCCAGCCAGACGGCGTGATCGCCGGGGTCGACCGGCCTGGGACCCAGCGCGCGCAAGTGGTGATTGGCCGGGACGACAGTTCGTCGCTGTTGCAGCGGCTCGGCCACGCCGGGTGGCCCGTCCGGGACCCATTGGGCGACCAGCCGTTCGACAACGTCGGAGCTGGCGCCATCCGCAGCGGCCGTGCTGAAGGCCGTCACGACGTCACGGCGGTGGGCCCCACCGTGGGCGGGGAGGGCGATCACGCCGGCGAAACGATGCTCGTCGAGCATGGCCGGGCCTCGACGGATCGGGGCACGAGCCACCTCGAGATCGCCGCCGACCGCGTGGGCTGTTCGCTGCCATTGGGCCGCGAGCTCGCCGTAGGGTGTCCCTGAGTCCTTGGTAGGGCGGGTCGCCGCCCAGGCGATGCGGGCCCCCCGGGACGAGTGCACCCCCCACTCGTCCATGTGGCGCCGGATGTCCGCGCTCCGGCTCGAGAACTCCGCCAGGACCTCCGGGCCCACACCGGCCACCTCCATGACGCGCCCGGGACTCCCGGTCCAGCGCACACCGAGGGCTGCCGTCAGACCGGCGCGCAGATGCGCCTCGTAGACCGCGGCGGCGGCGGTGCGGTGGGCCGCGATCCCCCGCCGATCACAGGCACCCCAGCGCCCGTCTGATCCGTGCACCAGATTGGCCAGCACCACGTGACTGTGGATGTGGGGGTCGCCGTTCCGGCTGACTCCGTGCGTGAACATCGCGGCCAGCGCCCCGTTTGTGGGCAACACGGCACGCGCGGGACCGGAGCGCCGGGTGGCGGTGATGGCATGCCGTTCGAGATACGAGAGCGAACCGGCAACGGCGTCGGTATGCGCGGCGACCACCGTGCGGGCGGCGTCTGCACCCGCCAGAGCGAAGACAACGCTGGCCGATTTGGGCGCGCTGAAGGTCAGGTCCAAGGCCGCCAGGGACGTCCGGCCCGTTCCGAGCACGATGCCCGTGTGGGGATGCCGGCCCTCCAGCACGTTCCGGAACTCCTCGGGCGAGACCGGGCCGCCCAGCCCGAGCCCCTCTGCGGCACGCCCGGCCCAGTGGCCCGGTCCGGCCACGGGCAACTCCAGGGCGAGGTCGGACAGGTAGTAGTCGGCCTTGTCCCTCCCGATCCCGTGGATCCCGAGCATGGTGGCCTCCCGTTCGCCTCGGCGCACTGGCCGGGGTGAACGGTCGGCCCACAATCAGCTCCTTTGCAGCTCCACGACCGGGATCACCCGCGTGGTCGCCTTCTCGTAGTCGGCGAAGCCCGGCTGCACCGCCACCTGGGCGGCGTAGAGGCGGTCCCGCTCGGGACCAGAGGTGATCGGGACAGCCGTGGCCGAGAAGCGGTCGTCGCCCATCTCGACCTCGACCTGGGGATTGGCCACGAGGTTGTGGTACCAGTCCGGACTGGTCGGCGCCCCCGCCTTGGAGGCGATCACGTAGAGCTTGTCCCCCTCGACCAACGCCACGAGCGGGTTGACCCGTTTCAGTCCGGACTTGGCCCCGGTGGTCGTCAGCAGGACCACGGAGGCTCCCGCGAACCCGCCACCCACGACGCCGTGGTTGGCCCGGAACTCCTCAATGACCCCGTGATTGAAATCATTCATATCGCTCCCGGGGGGACGATATCGGAGTCGTAGCGCGCCAGAACCCGTCCTGCCGCCTCGGCAGCCAGGCCCGTCAGTTCGGGCGGGCTCACCACCCGGACCTCGGGACCGAGTTGCACGAGGAGCCGTTCGAACCAGGCCATGCCCGAGACGTCGAGCAACACGTCGGTCACCGTGCCGTCGTCATCGCGTCGTACGGCGCGCACGGGCACGGACTCGGGCACCCATTGTGCGCCGGGGCCGAGCTGCAGATGGACTTCGACCGCTCCGGGTCCCGGCACGAACATCTCCTCCAGCGGACGCGACCGGGTGGCCGCCGGCCCGGGACTCTCGGCCGGCCGACGAACCGCACCGATGCGGTCGACCCGGAAGCGCCGCATATCGCCGGCGCGGTGGCAGTAGGCGTCGAGGTACCAGTGCCCGTCGATGGTGGCGACCTGCACCGGCTCAACGGTGCGCGTGGTGAGCTCGTCACGGGAGCCGGAGAGGTAGTCGATCTCGAGGGCCTGGCCGGCGTCGGCCGCATTCCGCACCGCCGCCAGGTGGGCCGGTGCATCGACGTCGAGCCCGACCGCCTCCCGCGATCCCAGCGCGGCATCGAGCTTGGCCAGCGCGCGACGCAGCGCAGCGTCCTCCGAGCCCGGCACCGCCAGCAACAGACGCGCTGACGCCGCCACGGCAAACCCCTCGGCCGGCGTCAACCGGCGCGGCCGGGCGTACTCGGCCGGCAGGAAGGCGCGGACCGAATGCTCGGAGACCTCAATCTCCATGAGGGTGTCCGGGGTGTACGGAGGGATGCCGCAGCAGGCCGCCAGCTCGAGCTCGGCCACCAGCTCCTTCTCGCTCATACCGAAGCGTTGCGCAGCGTCGCTGATAGGCGCCTCGCCCACCTGGGCCAACCAGCCCACCAGCGCCAGCAGGCGGCGCAGACGTCGGCTCGTCTCGCTTCCCGGCGCGCTGCGCCCCATCCCCGTGGCCTCCCCCGCCGCCGTGGTCTCCGATTCGGGGAGGCGCGCCTCGGTGCGGAACGACGGTGCGGCCTCGGTCACAGTGTGGAGCCAGGTGATCAGCTCCTGCCGGTAGGCCTCCGGTTCGGTGATGACCACATGGTCGAGCAGCCCCAGCAGCCACGAGCGGATGGAGCCGAAGGACGACACACCGAGCTCCAGATCGACCGACCCGTCCTCGTGCCGGCGCACGACCTTGTCCTCGCCGACCTCATCGATGACACGGCGCGCCTCGAGCGCGTCGACGCGGACCCGCATGTCGACCCGGTCCTCACCCTCCACCTCCCAGGGCTCCTCGGGTAACGCCGCCCGCACGTCCACGGTCACGTCGTCGGGGACGACGGCGTCGCCCGCTTCACCGCGGACAACGTCCCCTTCGATCCGGTCCACCCTGAAGGTCCGCACGGCGGACCGGGTCAGATCCCAGGCCACCAGGTACCAATGGCCGAAGCGGAACCACAGGCCGACAGGAGCGACGCGCCGCTCTTCGGAGCGGTAGTCGAAGGTGGCGGAGGCATGGGTGCGCACAGCCTCGAACAACTCAATGAGCGCTGCCGGCGGCACCAGGGATGCGATCGGTCGCACGTCGCTCAGGCCGGCTGCGCCCAACTTCAACAGCGCATCACGACCACTGGGATCGCCCAGGTGGACGCCGGCGACGGCGAGGTGGAGCGCAACCTGCTCATCAGGTTCGAGCTCGAGGTCCGGCAGGTAGAACGACTCACGATCGATCTGGTAGCCGTACTGCTCGTTTCCCGGCAGTCGTTGCGTCAGGACCGGAATGCCCTCGTCACGCAGTAACCGCTTGTCGCGCTCGAAGGCCTGGCGCCGGGCGGAGTGCTCGGTGGGATAGCCGGGGACCTGGTGCGCAATGGCGTCGAGGGTCAGTGGCTGGCGCGTGTCCAGCAGGACGAGGACCAGATCGGTGACGCGCTCCAGGCGATCGAGCTTCGCGGGGGCCTCCATCGCCGAGAGCCTATGGCGAGCGGCGGCCCGTGATCGCCGCCGCCCATCCCTTCGACTGGCACCTCCACGTCTTCTGGCTCCCGGCACTGCTCTCTCCGGTGGTCGCCTGCCTGTGGGCGACACAGCAACAGGGCAGCGGAGCGACGGCGGCGGCGTTGGCACCTCGGCACGGGCCCAGTGGCGTAGCGTCTCCTGCTCGTATGGAGGAGGCGTGGTCAGTGCCCGACGTCTACCTGCTGACAGAGGGGCGTGCGGGCGAGGTGGCCGTCCCTCACCTGACGTTGACCTTTCTCGACACCGGCCTCGCGCTGGCCAAGGCCGACGGCGAGCCCGTCTGGGACAGCGACTGGAGTGGCCTTGAGGAGATGTCGACCGTGGAGCGTTCGGTCCTCCCCGATGGGCGCGCCGGCGTCGTCATCGTCGTCGTGGAGCAGGGGCGTGAGCACAGCCACCGCTTCGTGCTCGGAACCGAGGACGCCGCCTCGACGGAGGCCGCCGTCAGGGATCGCGCCGCGGCGCATGGGCTGCGCAGCAGGTCGCCACGGCGCGCCGTGTCGCGACTATTGATGTTTGTTGTCGTGGTGGCCGCGCTGGGCGCCATGGCAGCCCTGCTGCTGTCCGCCACCCACGTCATCCGCCTCTGACGGCACGGCGATGTTCGCCGCACCCGGCCCGCTAGGCCAGCGATGCGCTCCTGAGCTCGTCGAGCGAGAGCTCCGCGGTCTGGTTGCCACCACATTGCGGACAGTGCTCGACGTGGCGCCACGAGCGGAGAAGGCGGGTGCCCTCAGGGTTGAGCAACACCACGAACGACTCCGAAATGGGATCGATCTCGAGTCCGTAGTAGGCGCGCCACGCCGTGGTGGCAGCGTGGGCATCGAGTGCCAGGCCCTTCAGGACGCGCCGGAAACGCATTCTGTCCGTGTCGAATATCCACGTGCTGTGGCAGGACTCAAGCACGAACAACACGTCGTCTGTGGGGGGGACCACATCGTTGATCATGCCCGATCTTTTCCCGGGTTCGGCGTCGAATGCACCTCAGCCTTGTTACGAAACAGTGACAATCCACGTCCTCCCTGGTGACCCCCTATTGTGGGCCGGCATCATGCTTCCGGCCGACCACGAACTCCCGTTTCGTGCTGAGCTGGCGGAGGACGCTGCACAACACGATCCGGCTCTCTGCCGGGTCGACGACTTCGTCCACCAATCCCCGCTCCGAGGCGGGCCAGGGGTTGAGATAGGCCTCCTCGTAGGCGAGCTCGCGGTCCGCCCGTTCTCCCGGCTCGAGCCCCCGGTGGAGAATCTGCACAGCTCCCGACGCTCCCATGACCGCCACCTCGGCGCCCGGCCAGGCCAGGCAGACGTCGTTGCCGATGCCGCGCGAATCCATGACGATGTAGGCGCCGCCGAAGGCCTTCCGCAGAATGAGGCACAGCCGTGGCACGCTGGCCTGGGCGTACGCGAACGCCAACTCGGCTCCGTGGCGGATCATGCCCCGCCACTCCAGGTCCTTCCCGGGCAGGAACCCCGGGGTGTCGACCAGGCTGATGATGGGCAGGTTGAAGGCATCGCAGAGCCGTACGAACCGAGCGCCCTTCTGTGACGCCGCTATGTCGAGGGTCCCGGCGAGTATGCGGGGCTGATTCGCCACGAATCCCACCGGCATGCCACCGAGGCGGGCGAAGGCGGTCACGAGCTGGCCGGCCCAGCGCGGCCACAACTCCCGGAACTCGCCGTCGTCGCAGAGTGACCGGACCACGTCCCGGGTGTCGTAGGTGGCGGCCTTGCGGTCGGGGATGACGGTGCGCAGCTCCGGCGTGGCCCGCAGCACTGAATCGCCCACCGGGGCCGGCGGGGGGAGCTCGTCGGTGTTGGCCGGGAGGTAGTCGAGGAGCTCGGCGACGGCCCCGTCCACGTCGTCCGACTGCACCGCGCACAGGCCACTCGAGGTGGCGTGGACGGCAGCGCCGCCCAGCTGGCTGATGCCCACCTGAATCCCGGTGAATTCGGCCACCATCTGCGGGCCGGACACGAAGGCCACCGCTTCGGAGCTCATGACGACGAGGTCCGAGAGGCCGAGGAGCAGCGCTGGTCCGGAGACCACGGGACCGGTTGCCGCCGCAATGACGGGCACCTGTCCGCTGCAGCGGGCGATGGCGGCCGCGGCCAGTCCCCATCCGTGCAGCGCGGCGACGCCGTCGAGCACGTCGGCCCCGCTCGACGCCACGAAGAAGACGAACGGGATCCCGAGCTCCCGGGCCTGGTCGGCCGCCTCGGCCAGCCGCACACCGTCGGCGTGGGTGATGGCCCCTCGCCGCATGGTGGCGAGCGACCGGGCGATGACGACGTTGCGGCCGCCGATCCGGCCGACTTCGGACGTGACGGCACCGACGATCCCCTTGCCGACGGCGGGCGCCTCTTCCACTCGGGTCACCGGAACCGAATGTAGACCAGGAGCCCGCGCCGTCTGCCCGGAGACCTGCGCCGACCGGGCCCGGAGGCCGACGGGCGGTCGGCCTGGACGACAGAACGAATTAGAGGTGGTTGACGCCGGGCCGGCGCCAGGGCCCGGACCGGCCGCCGGACTTCTCCCACAAGGCCAGATGCTCCACGGTCATGGTGCGGTCGGCCGACTTGCACATGTCATAGACGGTCAGCGCGGCGACGGCACAGGCCGTCATGGCCTCCATTTCGACCCCGGTACGGTCAACCGTCTCGACCTGGGCCTCGACCTCGACATAGTCGTCCCCGATGGAGAAATTGACCCCGATGGAGCCGACCAGGACCGGGTGGCACATGGGGATCAGCTCGGCCGTGCGCTTGGCCGCTTGAATGCCGGCGATGCGGGCTGCTGCCAGCACGTCGCCCTTGGTGATGGCGTTGTTGGCCACCTTGGTGGTCGTCTCGGGCAACATGGAGACCCGGCAACGGGCCAGCGCCCGCCGATGAGTGGGCTCACGGGGTGTGACGTCGACCATGCGGGCGCCGCCCAACGGGTCGAGGTTGGCCAGCATGCGGTCGGACACGGTGGTGAAGTCTACGACCTGCGATGACCGCGGTCCGACGTTGAAGGTGCCTTTTGGCGGGTAGACTTGGCAGTCTCAGGCAGTGAGTGCCAACCAGCGGCCCCGGAGGAGTCCATTGCCGACCTATGAATACGCTTGCACGGCTTGCGGGCATCGTCTCGACGCAGTCCAGAAGTTCACGGACGACCCGCTGACCGAATGCCCCGAGTGCGGGGGCGCGCTGCGCAAGGTCTACGGCGCCGTCGGCATTGTGCTGAAGGGAAGCGGCTTCTACAAGACCGACTCCCGCGCCGCCGCCGGCAGCAACGGCTCGGGAAAGAAGAGTGCCGAGAGCCAGAGCGGCGACTCCTCGTCCGGCGATTCGTCGTCCAAGAAGGAATCGTCTGGCGACAAGGCTGGGTCGGGGTCGGGCGGCTCCGACAAGGGCGGCTCCGACAAGGGTGGCTCCGACAAGGGTGGCTCCGACAAGGGTGGCTCAGGCTCGGGTAGCGCCGACAAGGGCCCGAGCAAGAGCTCGACGCCGGCCTCGAGCACGGCGAACTGAGGAAGCTGCGGCCTCAGCCGGGTCAGCCGCTTGAGCAGGGTCAGCCGGTTCAGCCCGTCAGTCGCCGCTGAGCGCCATATCGGCGATGGCCAGCGTCTGACCGGCGGCAGTGCCGGGGAGCCAGCGGAGGTCGCCTCCGATCTCCACCACCGATTGCAGCATGCGCTGCAGCGTCGAGGCCACGGTCACCTCTCGCACCGGTTGGGCCAGCGCGCCCCCTTCGATCAACAGGCCCTCGGCACCGACCGAGAAGTCGCCGCTCACCGTGTTGACCCCCGAGTGGATGCCCGAGATCGACTGGACGTAGAGCCCGTCGCCGACGGAGGCGAGGATCTCGTCGTGGCCCTTGGTCCCCGGGGAGAGGAGGAGGGCGCGGCACCCGGCTCCGGGTGTGCCGGCGAAGCCGCCGCGCACCGCCGAACCGGTCGACACCGTCCCGGCCCGGCGAGCCGAGACCGTGTCGTAGACGAACATGCGCAGGACGCCCTCGGTGATGAGCACGTTGCGCCGACAGGCCAATCCCTCGCCGTCGTGTGACGCGGCGCCGTAGGCCCTGGTATCGGTGGGGTCGTCCACCAGGGTGATGCCGCTGGTGGCGATGGTCTCCCCGATGCGCCCGGCGAAGAACGACCGGCCCTTGACGACCGCCTCACCCGACAGGGCGGAGGCAATCACACCCAACAGGGTCGACACCACGCGCGGGTCGAAGACCACGGTGCAGTGGGCCGAGGGTGCCTTCTGCGCCCCCAGCATCCGCGTGGCCCGCAGCACGGCGTCATCCATCGCCTCGTCGGGCACCAGGTCGGAAGGCCCGCGGCCGACGCTGAAGCCGCCGCCGGTCTGTGTCTCTGCACCCTCCCCCACGATGGCGTCGACCGAGAGGGAGGCACTCGTGCGGCGGCGCCACGACGAGATGCCGGTGGTGGAGGCCAGCGCAACCTCGGCCCGGCTGTCCGAGTAGTCGGCCGAGGAGACCTGGCGCACGCGCGGGTCGGCGGCCCGGGTGGCCCGCTCCAGCTCGATCGCCAACGCGATCTTCTTCTCCATCGGCGTGCTGCCGACACCGTCGTCCCACTGGTCGAGCTCCACCGCCTCGACGCCGTCGGGCACGGCCAAGACGACGTCGGGGTCCGGCGTGGCGAAGCGGGCGTTGTCACGCGCGTCAGCCAGTGTGGCGGCGATGACGTCGGGGTCGAGCGAGCCGGCCCAGGCGAAGCCGACCTGGCTGCCCGCGCCGTCGGCCTCCCCGACCACGACACGGATGCCGACGCCGGAGGAGTCGGCCTGGGTCAGCGACTCCACCTCACCTTCGTAGGCCGAGACTTCGGTCTCGGTGCCGCGCGCGACGTAGACCTCCAGGCCCTCGCCGGGTTGGGCGCGGTCGACGACGGACTGGGCCAGAGTGAGCAGCTCGTTGCTCACGCCGTGCCTCCGAGCGTCACGCCGGTGATCCGCAACGTCGCCTGCCCGCAGCCGACCGGCACGCTCTGCCCGGCTTTGCCGCAGGTGCCCGGCGTCATGTCGAAGTCGGTGGCCACCGCGTCAATGCGCCGCAGCACCTCGGGACCGTTGCCGATCAGGTTGGCGTCGCGCAGAGGCTCCGTAATACGACCGCCTTCGATCAGGTAAGCCTCGGTGGTGCCGAAGACAAAGTCGCCCGTCGCGGTGTTGACCTGGCCGCCGCCGAGCTTCTTCACGTAGACGCCCGTGGGCGTTTGGGCCACGATCTCGTCGGGGTCCTCGGCGCCGGCGAGGAGGTAGGTGTTGGTCATCCGCACCATGGGCAGGTGCTGGTAGCTCTGCCGGCGGCCGTTGCCCGAGGACTTACGGCCTTCCTTGCGCCCCCGCAACCAGTCCCACATGTAGTCCGTGAGGACCCCGTTCTCGATCAGCACGTTGCGCGCCGGAGCGCACCCTTCGTCGTCGACGGCGAAGTTGCCCCACTCCCCCAGCACGGTGCCGTCGTCCACCAGCGTGACGAGCGGGCTGGCCACCAGCTGGCCGACCTGGCCGGTGTAGACCGACGCGTCCTTGAGGATGTGGTCGGCCTCGAGCCCGTGGCCGCAGGCCTCATGGAACAGGATGCCCCCGCTGCCGCCGGCCAGCACAATGGGCACTTCGCCCGACGGTGCCGGCCGGGCCGAGAGTTTGGCCAGTGCCCGCGTCCCGGCCTCCCGGGCGATGTCCTCCACCTGGTAGCGCTCGAAGATCTCGAACCCCTCGGTGCGGGCCAGCGACTCGTAGCCGGTCTGCATGCCGGTGTCGCCGTTGGCCACACACGTCACGCTGAAGCGCGTCCGGATCTGCTCGTCCTCGGCCAGCAGGCCGTCCGAGTTGGCGATCAGGATCCGCCGTCGCCCGTCGCCCACACCGACCTGCACCTGCGTGATGGCGTCACCGGTGGCGCGCGCGGCCTCGTCCGCCCTGGTGAGCAGCTCCAGCTTGCGTGCCTTGTCCACCGAGTCCGGGGCGGTGCGGTCGCCCCGCCCGTGCGACGTCCCCGGCTCCAGAGCCACCGTGCGCACGCCGCTGCCGCCCTGGCGGGCCACGGCGGCAGCCGCCCTGGCCGCCGCGAGGAGTCCGGCCTCACTCAGGTCGGCTGTATGGGCGAAGCCCGTGGTCTCGCCATCGACCACCCGGATCCCGGCCCCGCGCGACCGGCCCGAGGAGAGTTGCTCCACCCGGCGGTCGTCGAGCAGGGCGCTCTGTGTCACAGCGTCCTCGGCGAAGACCTCCGCCATGTCGCCGCCCCCGACCAGAGCCGTGGACAGCACGCGTTCGAGCACGTCAGCGTCGATGAGAGAGGTGTCGGTCACGGCGGTATCGTAATCGGCGTGCCCCCTGATTCAGCCCAGCCGCCCACCGCCGCGGGGCACGGACCGCACGCAGGGCTCAGTGCCCAGCTCGAGCTGGCCGTCGCCGCCGAGGACACCGCCGAGCACTTCCGGTCGGGCGACGTGCCGGTGCTGGCCACGCCCCGGCTCATCGCCCTGTGCGAGGAGGCCACCTGCCGGGCCACCGACGGGCATCTCAACGAGGCGCAATCGAGCGTGGCCACCCGCGTGCAGTTCGACCACCTGGCGCCCGTGGCCGTGGGGTCGGTCGTCCTGGCCGAGGCCACGCTGG
>DATCEZ010000286.1:0-5045 GCA_036509775.1 Acidimicrobiales bacterium | reverse complement strand
GCGGGGGCTGCCGCCGTGCCGGCCGTGGCCGCCATTGTGCGCCACGTCGTAGGCTCGCTGGCGTGAGGGACCCCGTAGCGCCCACCGGTCTCGACCACGTCGCCATCAACGTCAGCGACGTGCCCGGCGCCATCACCTTCTACACCGAGACGATGGGGCTGGTGCAGAACCACACCCGTCCCGACTTCGGCTTCCCTGGTGCCTGGCTGGACACCGCCAACGGCCAGCAGGTCCACCTCATTGAGGCCGCCGTGCCCAACAACGTGGGCCAGCATTTCGCCCTGACCTTCGATGACCTGGGCGCCACGATCGCCGAGCTGCGCACGCGGGGCCTGAAAGTGAGCGATCCGTCAGCGGTGGGGGCAACAGGACGCCAACAGGCGTTCACCTCCGATCCGTGGGGCAACGGAATCGAGTTGCACCAGCGCTCCTGAAGGACGCTGATCTACGCGGTCGTCCTCCCGCGGACCGGCGGGCGTCGTTATCCTCCCCCAGTGGCACGACCCTTCGTCCGGGCTCTTCTCTGTACGGCCGCCATCCTGAGCGGGGTCATGGCGACGAGAGCGACGGCGCAGGCGACGTCTGCCGGCCCGCCTGTTCGACAGCCCTTCTCATCGGTGGTCCGCATCCTCCCGGGAAACGAGGTCGAGCCCACCGCCATCTCGTGCATGCCCCATAGTCTCTGCGTCGCCGTCGACTACAACGGACGCATCTACGCGCTCAGCGGCGGGCACTCTGCACAGCTCGCCGCCACCGGTGACTCCCTCTTCGCCGTCTCATGTGCCGCCAAGACGTTCTGCATGGCGATGAGCAACGACTTCTCGTTGGAGCTTCTCTCCAAAGGGTCGCGTGTTCTCCCTCTTGGCGGGGAACCCGACGTCGGCGACGTGCACTGGGAGTCGGTCTCGTGCCCGACACCGCAGTTCTGCATGGCGGGCGGCGGCGTCGTGACCGGGCCCGCCACAGGCTCGGCCGCCGTCGCCCACTGGAACGGCTCGCGCTGGTCCAGGCCCGTCGTGACCGACCCGCCCCGGACCCTGCTGGCGATGAATGCCATCGCCTCGGTGTCCTGTGTGAACCCGACCTTCTGTGTCGGGGCCGACGACAATGGCGAGACGTTCCAGTGGAACGGGTCCCGCTGGTCTGCTGCGGCGCCGCTCAACGAGCCCGCGATCGACGACTCGTTCCACGTCTCGTGCACGTCGACCCGCTTCTGCCTGGCGCTGGGGCTCGGCACCTCCGACGTCTTCGCCTGGAACGGCCGGGTGTGGACGCGCCGGTCCGCGCCTGACCTGCCTTGGGGCAACGGCGTCCTGAGCTGCACCACGCCGGTCTTCTGCATCGGGACCGACGACACGGGCAAGGTCTCGGCGTGGAACGGTCACGACTGGAGCACGCCTGTCACGGTGTCCGACATCGCGGGTTCGGGCATCGTGGCGATCTCGTGCGCCGGCGGCACGTGCGAGATCGTCCTCGGGGCGGGACAGTTCGCCTACCTGTACGCGGGGAAGCACCCGCCGAAGCTGCCGGTGCTGTGCGACGAGGTGCGGTGCCCCCGCACCCTGACGTAAACCTGTTCGCCGCCCCGGAACGGCGCCCTTGCAGGCCCCGACGGACGACCCGAAGGTTCAGTCGGTGAGCACGCTCACGTGCTTGCGGCCGCGGCGCTCGCCAAACTTGACGAAGCCGTCCGCCATGGCGAAGAGCGTGTCATCGCCGCCACGACCCACGTTCACGCCCGGGTAGACCTTCGTCCCACGCTGGCGCACCAGGATGGAACCTGCGGTCACCACGGTGCCGTCGAAGGTCTTCACGCCGAGTCGCTGCGCGTTGGAGTCGCGCCCGTTACGGGTGGACCCGCCGCCCTTTGTCTTTGACATGGTCTCGAACTCCTGAGATTTAGCCGGCCGCCGTGATGGCGGTGATCTCCAGCGTGGCGTAGTGCTGACGGTGACCCCATCGACGCCGCTGGTTGGACTTGTTCTTGTAGGTCATGGCGTTGATTTTGGGACCCTTTTCCTCGCCCACGACCTTGGCCGTCACCGATGCCCCCGCCAGCTGCTGGGGCGTGGCCAGAACGGTTGCGCCATCGACCACGAGGACGGGCTCGAGCGACACCTCCGCACCGACGGGCTGCCCGAGCAGCTCCACGCGGACGCGCTGGCCCTCGGCCACACGCTCTTGCTTTCCTCCGGACCTGATGACGGCATACATAAGGGCGAAATCCTAGCGCAGGACCGAGTCGTCCAGGGTCACGCCCCGGCCGCCGCAGACGGCACACTCGTTCGAGAGCGTCTCGAGGAGGCCCTCCGAGACTCTCTTGCGGGTCATTTCGACCAGCCCCAGTTCGGAGATGTCGAAGACCTGGGTCCGGGTCTTGTCCCGGGCTAGTGCGTTGCGCAGGGCGGCCGCCACCTTGTCCCGGTTCTCCCGGATCTCCATGTCGATGAAGTCGATCACGATGATGCCGCCGATGTCCCGTAGCCGGAGCTGGCGGGCCACCTCCTCGGCGGCCTCCAGGTTGTTCCGGTAGACGGTCTCCTCCAGGTTGGTCTTGCCCACGTTCTTGCCGGTATTGACGTCGATGACCGTCAGCGCCTCCGTGCGCTCAATGATCAGCGAGCCTCCCGAGGGCAGCCAGACCTTGCGGTCGAGCGCCTTGTGAAGCTGTTCGTGCACGTGATAGCGCTCGAAGATGGGCAGGCCCTCCACCTCAGGGTCGTAGTACTCGACCCGGTCGGAGAGCTCGGGACTGACCGCCCGGACGTAGTCCCGCACCTGCTCGAAGAGGGCCAGGTCGTCGATGACCACGCCCCGGTACTCGGCATTCAGCTCCTCGCGCAGGATCCGGACCGACAGCTCGGGCTCGCGGTAGAGCAGGCCCGGAGCGTCAGATCGCTTGGCCTCGGCCTCGATCTGGTTCCACTGCTCGAGCAGGGTCGTGACGTCACGCTGGAGCTCCTCGGCCGACACCCCTTCGGCAGCCGTCCGCACGATCATGCCGTGCCCGGCGGGCTTGACCTCGTCGATGATCCGGCGCAGTCGGCGCCGCTCGTTGTCACCCAGCCGCTTCGAAATGCCGAAAGCGCTCGAATTCGGCACCAGGACGGCGAAGCGTCCCGGCAGGGACACCTCCTGGGTCAGGCGGGCACCCTTGGCCCCGATGGGGTTCTTTGTGACCTGGCACAGGATCGTCTGGCCGGCTTTGAGCACGTCCTCGATCCGCGGCTGCTGGGAGGCGCCGCCCTCGATGTCCTCCCGGTCGTAGCGCACGTCACCGCGGTAGAGGACGGCGTTCTTTGGGATCCCGATGTCGATGAAGGCAGCCTCCATGCCGGGCAGGACGTTCTGCACCCGACCCCGGTAGACATTGCCGTCGATCTGGTTGGTGTCGTCAGCGATCCGGGAGACGTAATGCTCCACCAGGGAGCGCCCCTCGAGCATGGCGATCTGCGTCATGTCGGGCCGGACGTGCACGCAGACCAGGTACCGGCCCACCTGCTTCGACTTCCGGTCCCGTCCGGTGCGACGTCGGCTGCGGGCAGGCTTGCCGGCGCTCTCGCCGTCAGACCCAGCGGGCTCGCTCTCGTCGGACGCGCTGTCCCTCGAGACAGCTGTCTCCCTCGGGGCAGCGGTCTCGGACCGCCTGAGCGGCACGACCGGCGCATCGACCTTGGGTGGCGGGGGTTCTGCCACGACAGGTGCCGGCCTGGTGTCACCGATCTTCGGCTTCGGCCGGGGCGCGGCCCGCGGCGCTTCTGGAGCGCTAGAGCTGCTGCCCCCCGTTGGCTCCGGGGGGTGACCCTCCGGGTTGTGACTGATTTCCGTCTCGGACATGAGGGAAAGCCCTCCTCGCGTGCTGTGTCGCGTCGCCATCGGTTCCGAGCACGCTCACAGAGAGCGGCTCGAACCGAGCGCCATCGCGTTCGATCCATTGATGCGTTCGACAGGCCCGTCCGGGCGCCGCGGGGGCGCCCAGGGCCGCTACAAGGTCGCCTGGACGGACACCACGCGGGTGCGTGGCCAATTCCGCCCGGAGATGACCCTTGGTGCTGGTCAGGGACAGTGTTCGGATTGCTGGGCGGATGTCGTCCTCGGCTTGACGACCCTTCCGCTCCCGGGTGACGGTCAGCATGGGAGCGGCGAGCATCTTCTCCACCCGCTCCTGCAGCTCCTCATCCCGCACTCCGAGCACCTCCAGCTCCCAATCGCACGATGCTACCTCCTGCTGAAGCGAACCCTCCGCTTCTTCGATCAGGGCTGCCGCCCGGACGGCGATCCCCTCGGGCAGCAGTTCGCTCAAGGCCGCCGGCAGGTCAGGGATAGGGATCTCCCCAGGCCCGGCTGCTTCGAGGCGCAGGTCGAGGTACTCCCCACGAGACTCGCACCCCGTCGGGAGAGCGAGGCCGAAGCTCACCAGCGGATGCGGGACGAATCCCTGGGAGTACGCCAGCGGCAGCCGGCTGCGCCGCAATGCCCGTTCCCACATGCGAGCCACGTCACGGTGGCTGGTGAACCGGATCTTCCCCTCCTTGGTGAAGCGCAGTCGGAGTCGGCGCTGGCCGTCAGGGAACACGGCTGACCAGGCGGACGGGAATTCGGTCCCCGACGCTGAGATCCTGTCCCGTGCCCTGACTCCCGCCGGCGGGGGGAACCGGCGAGGCGACGACGTGCTCCAACCCGAATTCGGTGCACGCCCCGCAGTCGTAACACGGCGTCCAGCGGCAGTCCTCGACGGCCACGCTGGCCAGCGCGTCCTGCCAGTCCCCCCAGAGGAAATCACGGTGGAGGCCCGCCGAGATGTGGTCCCAAGGGAGCGCCTCGTGTTCGTCGCGGTCCCGGTGGCACACCTCCTCGACGCTGAGCTCCTCCGCGGCCAGGGCGGCCTGCCAGAGGGACAGATCGAAGCGCTCGGACCACTCCTGGAAGGTGCCTCCGGCCCGCCAGACCCGCTCGATCACCGCGCCCATACGTCGGTCACCCCGGCTGGCCAATCCCTCGGCGACCGAGGCCGCCGGTTCGTGCCAGCGGATCGTGAGTCCACG